>VYDD01000071.1:0-1639 GCA_009843625.1 Gammaproteobacteria bacterium
CGGGCGGCCGCGGGATCGCGTCGACGACTACCGAGTCGAAGGTCCCGATCCTGAGGCAATACGCCGCCGACGACGTCGTCTGCACCCCGGACGGGCGCTTTCACGAGCAGGTGATGGATCTGACCGACGGACACGGGGCCGACTACGTGATCGACACCGTCGGCGGATCGACCTTCAATGCCGGCGGCTTCCGCGCTCTCGCCTATTACGGCCGCTACGTCTTCGTCGGCCAGATCAACAACGAGTACGCACGTTTCCCCGTTCCGTGGTTGTTCTGGCGGGAGGCCGTCCTCACCGGCTGCACCGGCGGGATGTACGCCGACACGCTGCGTTCCCTGAGGCTGATGGAGGCGGGGCGCATCGAGGCCGTCATCTCCGAGAGATTCCCGATCGAGGAGACGCCGAAGATGCACCGGCTGCTTCAGGACCGGCAGATAGTCGGTCGGTCGGTGATCAGCTTCGAGTAGGGGGCGCCGGCCGGCACTGCCGGTCGACCGGCGTCGTTGGCCGACCGGCCGGGCAGGGCAGCGGGGAGTGGGCAGTGAGTGAGTACGAGG
The DNA here is from genome assembly GCA_009843625.1 of Gammaproteobacteria bacterium. GTDB lineage: Bacteria > Gemmatimonadota > Gemmatimonadetes > Longimicrobiales > Gaopeijiaceae > BD2-11. The sequence continues at coordinate 558 of VYDD01000071.1, forward strand.
GGCCGATCCCGATCCCGGACGACGATAGCCGTGATTTCTGGGAGGGCTGTAAGCGACACGAGCTGATCTTCAAGCGGTGCGAAGACTGTGGCTTCTACATCCACCTTCCGAAGTCGCGGTGCCCGGAGTGCTGGTCGACCAACGTGGGCACCGCTCGGGTCAGCGGCAAGGGAACGGTCTACACCGTGACGATCGTCAGCATACCGACGGCGCCGGGGTTCGATCCCCCCTACAACGTCTCGCTCGTCGAACTCGACGAGCAGCCCGGGCTGCGGGTCATGACCAACGTCGTCGACTGCTCCGAGGATGAGCTGGAGATCGGCCTTCGCGTCGAGGTGACGTTCCGCGACATCATCGCGGACGGCAGGCTGGAGGCGTCGCTCCCGCTCTTCCGGCCGATGACCGGGGACGAGGGGTAGCACTCAGATGAAACTGAACCTCGGCGACCAGAAGAACGCCTGCATCGTCGGTGTGGGCCGGAGCATCATCTCCCGGGATTCCGGCAAGACCGCCACCACGCTCGCAACCGATGCGTGTGTTGCGGCCATCCAGGACGCCGGTCTGACGTCGGCGGACATCAACGGGCTCGCCACGAACGAGATGGGTCTCCTGAACGGCTATCAGCTGCGGGAGTCGCTGGGCCTCTCCAACGTCAGCTGGTACGGGCAGATGGGCCTGCCTCAGGTGACGGCGACCTTCAGCATGATCGAGGCCGCGATGGCCGTGGAGTACGGCGCCTCCACCTACGCCGTGGTGGTGATGGGCGCCATGAAGCCCCGGGGCAACGGCTCGCGCCGAGATCCCTTCGCCGGGATGCCCCGCCCGCCGCGGATCGGCGGGGAGGGCCAGTGGTCGGCGCCGTTCGGGGGAAACGGCTTCTCGTTCGTGCACTGGATGAGCCGCTACATGTGGAAGTACGGCGCGCCCCGCGAGACCTTCGGCCACATCGCCCTCACTGCCCGCAAGCACGCCGCCGACAATGAGCGGGCGCTAGCGGGATCGCCGGTGGATTTTAAACAAAAGAAACGGGCGACGGAGAGGATATTGTTTATATAGGGGGTGGGGGGTAGATTTAAAAAAAA
>VYDD01000071.1:1649-8562 GCA_009843625.1 Gammaproteobacteria bacterium
CACGGCCCCCACGCCCCCCCCCGACAATGCGGGGCCGATCGCGTGTTCGCCGCTGACGATGGATGAGTACCTCAACGCCCGCTGGATCTCCAAGCCGTTCTGTCTCTTCGACTGCGACTACCCGGTCGACGGGTACGCGGCGGTCGTGATCACCACCCCGGATCGGGCTCGGCACCTGCCGCACCGCCCCGTCTCAATCATCGCCGGCTCCCAGAAGACGGGTCCGCGCACCGAGACGATGCTCTGGGATGACATGAGCAACATGGGCGCCACCTATTGCAGCCGGGAGATGTGGGAGCTGGCCGCGGGAACCGGCATCAGGCCCGAGGACGTGCAGGTCGCCTGTCTCTATGACGGTTTCACGATCCTGACCGTCAACTGGCTCGAGGCGCTGGGCTTCATCAACGTCGGGGAGGCGAAGGATGTCCTCGTCGGGGACGCCATGCAGCTCGGCAGCAGTGGTCCCGGCCCGGTGCTCAATCCGAACGGCGGGATGCTGTCCGAGGGGCGCGTGCACGGCATGGGCTTCGTCGCCGAGGCGGCCGATCAGCTCATGGGGCGATCGGGTGCCAGGCAGGTTCCCGATGCCAGGATCGCCGTCGTCTCGAATGGGGCGGGCGTCCAGAACTGCTCGATGCTGCTGAAGGCGCTCGACTGAGGAGGGCTTGGGCAGACCTCAGCCCTCGCGGCCGCCTCGCCGCCCGGCGCCGGTAGCGCCGACGGCCGCCGGGCGAGGCTCGAACGGAGAGGAACCGTGCCGGGACCACTGAATGGCGTCAGGCTATTCGACCTCACGATCGTGGGTGTGGGCCCCTTCGCCACGGGCATCCTCGGGGAGATGGGCGCCGAGGTCGTGGCGGTGGAGCAGGGTCCCAGCTGGCCCCCGGTGTATCAGGGCTCGCCGCCCAACATCCGCGGCCTCTCGACCCTCTACATGACGGTCCATCTGAACAAGCGGAGCCTCTACCTGAATCTCAAGGACCCCGAGGGGCTGGAGGCGGCCTACCGCCTGATCGGTCAGGCCGACATCTTCGCCGAGAACATGACCTGGGGGACGGTCGAGCGCCTGGGCCTCGGCAGTGATCGGCTGCTGGAACTCAACCCGAGGCTCGTCTACGGGAACTTCCCGGGATGGGGACGCGAGGGCCCGTACGTTCAGCGACGCAGCGCCGACGCCATCACGCAGGTCTTCAGCGGTTCCGTGGCGATCAACGGTCGGCGAGGCGGCGAGCCGGAGATACTCCGCTGGCCGGCGCTCTGGGACTTCAACGCGAGCCTGCACATCGCCGTCTCGTTGCTGCTGGGGCTGCTCGCGCGCGAAAGGACCGGCAGCGGCCTGAGCCTGCTCTCCCACCAGATCGGCGCCTCGGGGAACATCCAGCTGAGCCGTCTGGCGGAGTTTCTGGCCACGGGCGACACGCCGGCACGCATGGGGAGCGGGACGGCGACGACGGTGCCCAACCGCGCCTACCGCTGCCGCGACGGCCGCTGGCTCGCCGTCGGCGTGGTCCGCGATGACCAGTGGCGGCGCCTCTGGCGCGCGATCGGTGCGGAGGACCTCGGGCAGAATGATGCGCTGAGCACGAACCGGGGACGGGTGCACAACCGCGAACTCGTGGACGACGCGCTGGGCCGGATCTTCGCCACCCAGGCTGCGAAGTGGTGGGAGATCCAGCTGCGCAAGGCGAATGTCCCGGCCAGCCTCTTTCTCGACTACACCCAGGTCCTGGATGATCCGCAGGTGCGGGCGAACGGACACTTCGTCTGGCTCCGGTACCCCCGGGACGACGAGACCGCAGAGGTGCTCGCCTACCCCGACATCGGGCAGTTCCCGTCGCTGCCGCGGCTGCCCTTCGGGAGTCTGCCGTTTCAGTACTCGAAGACCCCGATCGCGACCATGGCCGGAACCCTGCCCGGCGCGAATACGGATCACATTCTCCGGCACGGATGGTTGAGCGAAGACGACGGGACCCCCGCCGCCTACCACGGTCCGCGCCAGCCGATGGAGACCGGCGTCCTGGACGGGGTCACGGTGCTCGACATGACGCAGGGAGTCTCGGGGCCCTTCGCGTCACTGATGCTCGCCGACTGCGGGGCGCGCGTGATCAAGGTCGAGCCGCCGGAGGGCGACTACACGCGCGGCTGGGAACCGCGGCTTGGCGACGTGGGCGCCGCGTTCTTCCACCTCAACCGGAATAAGGAGGGGTTGCGCATCGACTTGGAGAGGCCGGCTGATCGGGACGAACTCAGAGAGCTGCTGCGTGATGTCGACGTCTTCATCGAGGAGGAAGGGCAGGACCGGCTCGGGCGATGGGGACTGGATCAGGCCTCGCTGGAGCAGACTAACCCCGCGATCATCACCTGCAGCATCTCGCCCTTCGGGGAGGACGGACCGCTTCGCGACCACCCCGGCTCAGAGCTCGTCTTCCAGGCGATGAGCGACTTTCTGAGCCACCTCGGAGAGCCCGGCGAGGAGCCGGTTCGAATGGGGCCGGACATGGCGACGGCGGGAACGTCGCTCTACGCCTGCCAGGCGATCCTCGGGGCGCTCTACCACCAGTGGCGAACGGGAGTCGGTCAGCGGATTGCGATCAACGAACTCGGTGCGCTCCTTCACCAGCGGGCTGTCCAGTGGACGAGCCTTGTGGATCCGGACGAGTGGAACGGATATCTCTTCGGCTACCTCAAGCCACCGGACCACCCCTACAAGACCAAGGATCAGCCGATCATGGTCAATGCGATCTCGCGGGCGGAGGACATGCCTCTCCTGATGGAGGAGCTGGGGATGGAGAGCCACCTGGGGAACCCGCTGTTCCAGCATCCTCCCGAATACCTGGTCGGCTGGGGCTCCAACGGCGCGGTTGACACGGGCGAGATTCCGATGCTGGCGAAGCCGATATGGGAAGAGGCCTTCAGCAGGTTCACCGCAGAGCAGATCGCGGACGTCTTCATCAAGTACGGCGGCAACGGCGTGCTCGCGAACGACTACCGGCAGCTCTACGACCATCCCCAGGTGCAGACGCTGGGTCTCTTCGGGGAGATGGATGACCCGACGCTCGGCACGGTCCGCTACCAGCGGATGCCGTGGACGCTCGACGGCGTTCCGGTGCCGTCGGCCCGGCCCTTCCGTGACGCCACGGCCACTCGCGCCCGCTGAAACACCCGATCACCGCGACCCGAACGCGGGCCGGGAGAGAGCGACTCGGGACATCCGTCCGAGTCGCTCTCTCGGTGTGATTTCGTTTGCGATACCATCGGGCTGTCGGTAGAGTGAGCGGCCAGGTAGCGGCAGGCAGGGTCAGGGGCGCCCATCGGCCGGATGGTTCGCCCAGGACACGCCTCGCACCCTGTCATCGATCACGCGTGATGGTGCTTCGCAGCACCCCACCCGGTGATCATGAGGAGGCGAGACGCCGTGCTGATCGATTGCCACGTACACAGGCCGGGGCGGCCCGACGCCACGCTGGAGATGCTGGAGAGTCAGGAAGCGATCGCCCGCGCCCAGGGCGTTCGTGCCTGGATCGTCCAGGGAACCACGCTCCCTGAGTCGCGAGAGGTGCTCGACTTCATCGATGGGCGTGACGGCTACTTCGCCTGCGTCGGCGTCCACCCCTCCCAGTCAGACAGCTTCACCGAGGATTCGGTCGCCGAGCTCGCCGAGCTCGCCGAGTCGAGCGATCGCGTCGTGGGGATCGGTGAGGTCGGGGTCGATTTCCAGAGATCCCCACTCCCGCAGGAGCTGCAGGTCGACGTCTTTCGCCGCCAGATCGGGCTCGCCCGCGACCTGAGGCTGCCGCTCAACCTGCACACCTACGGGAGAGAGTCGGCGCAGGTGCTGGCCGATGTCCTGAAGGAGGAACACGCCTGGGAGGTTGGCGGCGTACTTCACAACTTCATGGGCAGCGAAGATCTCGCCGGCCGGCTGCTCGACATGGGCATCTATCCCTCCGTCTCCGTCGTGCTCATGCATCCCGACGCCCACCGGCTTCGCAACGTCTACCGCAGCCTGCCGCTCGGAGGCCTCGTGATGGATACCGATTGGCCGGCAGGGATACTCGAGCGGACCGGAGAGGGAGCCTATCCGTTGGACCTCGACGAGAAGACGGAACTTGTGAACCTCGTGCGCTTCACAGAACGCCTTGCCGAGGAGAAGGAGGTGTCGTTCGACCACGTCGCCAGCGTGATCGAACGCAACGTCCGGAGAGCTTTTCCGAAACTCCAGGCCGGGCTAGGCCTCCCGTCGCCCTCCAGCTAGGGCGACCCCGTGGTGATCCGGCGGAGGGAATGTTGAGGGAACCGATGAAGCAGCCGCTTGAGGGGATACGCGTCTTCGACCTCACGCAGTGGGGAGTTGGACCGTGGGCGTCGATGCAGCTCGGCGCTCTCGGCGCTGACGTCATTCACATCGAACGACCAGACATCGACTGGGCGACGCTTGCCGCGAGCATTCCGCCCACGATCAACGGGACATCGATCGGCTACATCGCGTTCAACATGAACAAGCGGGCCTTCTCGCTGGACCTGAAGTCCGAGGCTTACCGGGAGCGCGCTTACCGGCTACTGAAGACCTGCGATGTCTTCCTGGCCAACATGCGGCCGGGCGTGCCAGAACGGCTCGGAGTCGGCTACGAGGCGGTGCGCGAGATCAATCCGCGGATCGTCTACTGCGAGGTTACGGGCTGGGGAGAGAGCGGTCCGATGTCGGACCTCCCGGGGGCCGATCAGCACGCCCAGCACGTCACCGGCTTCGCCTCGACGAGCGGCCTCGACGGCGGCCGCCCCGAGATCTATCGCCACTACACGCAGGCCGACTTCACGACCGGGAACTATGCGGCGCAGGCGATCACGATGGCACTGCTCGCCCGCGAGCGAACGGGCAAGGGACAACGGGTCCAGGTCTCGATGCTGCGCGCCGCCTCCGCCTGGCAGTCCGCGCGCATCGGGGAGTTCCTGCAGAGCGGCGTGCTCCCGGCGCCCCGCGGGAGCGCCTCACAGGCGACGGCGCCGGACCAGGCCTTCGAGTGCCAGGACGGCGAGTGGATCGCCGTCGCCGTGACGTCGGACGCGGAGTGGGCCGCGCTCTGCGAACTGATCGGACAGCCGGAGCTTCGCGAGGATGAGCGTTTCCGAAGCAACGGCTCCCGCCTCGACCACCGGCACGAGTTGGCGGACATCCTCACGAAGGTCTTCGGCTCCCGTCCCAGTGACTACTGGGCCTTCTACCTCGAGCGGAGCGGCATCCACTTCGGCTTCCCGATGACCTGGAAGACACTCCGCGAGCACCGGCAGGTGCGGGAGAACGCGTACCTCGTCGATATCGACACGGCGGCCTGGGGGACGGTCACGACCGGGGGCGCGCCGTGGCACCTCGACCGCACACCGGCGCGCTGGACTCCGACGCCCTTCCCCGGTCTCCATGACGAGGAGATCATGGCCGAGTTGACCTCGGAGGCTCCCGCGCCGCTGGCGCTTGTGGCCGGCGAGGGGAGCTAGTGTTCCGAGCGGTGGATCGGGTCGAGGTGACTCGGCTGGTGTCGGCAGCGGCGACCGGGTCGATGCGGCGCGCCGTCGCTCTCAGGCCGCAGCCCGCCGAGCACACCGGGCCGTCGCCCGATCCTCCCCCCGTCGGGGCGGTGCGCGACCTGGCCGGGCTCTACGAGCATGCGAGCCCCGACGACCGGCACCCGGACCAGGTCCCTGGCCCCTACCTGCAACTCGGGGCGCGAAAGTGAGCGGACCGCTCGAGGGCTATAGGGTGGTCGAGTTCGCGGAGGCCGTCGCCGGTCCCTACTGCGCGATGGAACTCGGTGACGGCGGCGCCGACGTCATCAAGGTCGAGGGGTTGGACGGAGACCGCACCCGCCAGTGGGGTTCGGACGACCGGGGCGATGTGGGGGCGGTGTTCGAAAGCCTCAACCGAAGCAAGCGCGGCATCGCGCTGGACCTCGGTGGCGAGCCGGCGCGCGAACTGACTGCCCGGTTGCTGCGGTGGGCGGACGTTGCGGTCATCGACGCCGGCCGGCACGAGGAGACGATTCTCGCCGGCGGCTCGTCGGCGGATACCGCTCCCGGCCTCATTGCCTGCGTCATCTCCGAATTCGGTGATCGCGGACCGTGGGCGGGTCGGGCCCCCTACGGTGAGCTCGCCGCGCAAGTGGCGGGCGAGGCGACTGCCTCGCTGGGCCGTCTCGGTGAGGAACCGGTACGGGTGGGTACCGACATCGCGTCGATGTACGCGGCGATCTACGCGGTTCAGGCAATCTGCGCGGCGCTGCTCGAGCGTGAGAGAAGTGGACTCGGTCAGCGGATTGACGTCTCGCTCTTCGGCTCGGTTCTGGCGATGCGCTCGACGCTGTGGGTGGCGATGTCGAATCCGGACTCCTGGTCGGGCTATCACCTCGGTAGCTATGCGCAGCCGCCAGACTACGGCCATCAGTGCAAGGACGGGGCCATCCTCTTCTCGCTGGCGCGTATCACCCCCGAAGCACGCGAGTCACTGATCGGTGACCTCGAGATGGAGTGGGTGAAGGACGATCCGCGCTACGGTGACTTTCTGCAGGATCGCGGCGGCCCGACATCGGATGTGGCTGAGATCATGCAGCCGGTCTGGGAGCGGGCGTTCTCCAAGTTCACCATGGATGAGGTGATCGAGCGGGTGCGACGCAACGGGGGCTGGGCGTTCCCGACCAACAACTACCAGCAACTGGTCGATCTGGACCAGGCCCGCCATGTCGGCCTAGTGCAGACGGTCGATGGTCCGGGGGGCACTCCCATCCAGACGCTGCTGCCGCCGTGGGACTTCTCCGAGACCCCGGTTGAACTCGAGCGCCCCGCCCCCACGCTCGGTCAGCACACACGCGAGATCCTCGCCGATCTGGGCTATGGCACGCGCGAGGTCACCACGCTCCTGGAC
>VYDD01000496.1 GCA_009843625.1 Gammaproteobacteria bacterium
GAGGTGGTGGGCGTGGATCCGGTGGGGTCGGTGATCTCGTCGTTCTTCAACACCGGCGAGATGGGGGAGGGCCACCCCTACCTGGTGGAGGGGCTCGGCAATGACAAGATCCCGGGCGCGCTCAACCTCGACGTGGTGGACGCCTACGTGACCGTGAAGGACGGCGAGGCCTTTCGCATGGCCCGGCGGCTCACCACGCAAGAGGGACTCTTCGTGGGCGGCTCCTCGGGACTGAACACGCACGCGGCCGTGGAGCTGGCGCGCCGGCTGGACGACCCGGAGGCCTTCGTGGTCGCGATTCTGTGCGACTGGGGAGAGCACTACCTTACCAAGATGTACGACGACGAGTGGATGCGGGAAAACGGCTTCCTGGAGCGCGCGCGCAGGAGCGTCCACGACCTGGTGCGCGCCAAGGAGCCGCTGGGCTTCCGGCTGCTGACGGCGACGCCCTCCACCCCCGTGCGCATGGCGCTGTCCACGCTGAGCAGCCACGGCGTCTCGCAGTTGCCGGTGGTCCGCGACGGGGACTGCGTGGGCTCGCTGAGCGAGGGGCGGCTCATGGCGCGGGTCATTCAGGACCCCGGGGTGCTGGACGACCCGGTGGAGACGGTCATGAGCTCGCCCTTCCCGGTCGTTGACAGCCATCTCGACGCCGACAAGGCGACGCGGCTGTTGACCCGAGAGAATCCGGCCGTCCTGGTGAGGACCAACGGCAGGCTCGAGGACATCCTCACCCGCTTCGACATCGTGCGAACGCTCACGGGAGCGGCCGGTTGAGCGGCGCCCGGCCAGGGACGGCGTGATGAAGGTCGCCGTGCTCATGGGCGGCAGCTCCGAGGAGCGGCCGGTGTCGCTCGTCTCCGGCGCCGAGGTCGCCGCCGCCCTGCGCGGCCGCGGTCACGAGGTCGTGGCGGTCGATCCCGCCTCGGGGGTGCTCAGCCGGGAACGGGAAGGGGAGCTGCGCGAGTCGGGGGTGGCCCGGGAGGCGCCGCCCTCCACGGGGCCGGGCGGCAGCGATCCTATGCTTCTCCTCGGCGAGGCGTTGCGGGCGTGCGCGCCCGACGTGGTCTTCCCGGCGCTCCATGGCGGGGCCGGCGAGGACGGCACGGTCCAGTCGCTGCTCGACCTGATCGGGGTTCCCTACGCGGGGAGCGGGCACACCGGCTGCGCCCTGGCCATGGACAAGGACCTCACCAAGCGGCTGCTGCGCGACGCCGGCATCCCGACCCCCGAGTGGATCACGGGACGCGTGGCCCCGGAGCGCGTCGTCGCCGAACTGGGGCTGCCTCTGATCGTCAAGCCCCCGAGGGGCGGGTCGACGCTGGGCCTCACGCTGGTGCATCGCGCCGACGGGATTCCCGCAGCGGAGGGGCAGGCGCTGGCATACGGCGGCGAGGTCATGTTCGAGCGCTACGTGCGGGGACGGGAGCTGACGGTCGGCATCCTGGGCGAGGAGGCACTGCCGCCCGGCGAGATCATCCCCGAAAACGAGATCTTCGACTACGAATGCAAGTATCAGCCGGGGATGGCGCGCGAAATCTTCCCGGCCCACATCCCGGAAGATGTCGCCGCCGGACTCCGCCGGCAGGCGCTGGCGGTGCATGGCGTCCTCCGGCTGGAGGGCTTCAGCCGGGTCGACTTCATACTGGACTCCGCGGGCACCCCATGGTGCCTGGAGGCGAACGCGCTTCCGGGGCTCACCCCCGCCAGCCTGCTGCCGCGGGCCGGACGGGCCGCCGGGCTGTCCTTCGGCGAACTGTGCGAGCGCATCGCCATCCTGGCGCTGTCCGGACGCGCCGCGCCCGTCGCCGCCGGCTCGCGCGCATGAGCTGGTCGTCCTTCGAGCCGGGCTACGGAGCCTCCGTGCTCACGCCGTGGGTGAAACGGCTGCTGATCGCCAACGCCGCGATCTTCCTGTTCATGTGGATCAGCGGAAGCGCGGGCTTCTTCGTGGAGTGGTTCGCATTCCGGCCGTCCCGCATCCTCACGCGTCCGTGGGGCGCGCTGACCTACATGTTCCTGCATGCGGGCTTCTGGCATGTGTTCATCAACATGCTGATGCTGTTCTTCTTCGGCCGGCCGCTCGAGCGGCGCTGGGGTTCGCGCGAGTTCATCAAGTACTATCTGCTATGCGGACTCGGAGGAGTGGCCCTCAGCTTCGTCTTCCAGTCATCTTCGATCATCGGCGCGTCGGCGGCGGTGTACGGCCTGATGGTCGCGTTCGCCATGACCTGGCCGGACGCGCCCATCTACATCTGGGGGATCTTCCCCGTCAAGGCGAAGTGGCTGGCCGCCTTCCTCTTCGTGGTGAGCACGCTGAGCGCCTTCGGCGGAGGAGGGGACGGAATCGCCCCTCTCGCCCAGCTGGGGGGGCTGGGCACCGGGTTCGTCTATCTCAGGACCGACTGGCGAACCCCCGAGTGGCTGCGGGGGCGCGGGGGCGCCGGTTCCTCCCGTCCGGGCGGAAGATCCGGCTCCGGTACGACCCCCGGAGGGCGGTCAAGGCGCCCGCCGAGTTCCTCCGGTGCGCGGAGAGGTGGCCGGAGGGCCGACGAAGAAGCCCTGCTGGACGAAGTGGACGCCATCCTCGACAAGATCTCGCGCAGCGGGATGAGGTCGCTGACGCGCAAGGAACTCGAACTTCTCAACGAGGTTTCCCGCAGGCGCCGCTCTTCCTAGGTTCCGCTCCCGGCGGTATCCGCCGTAACCACGACGCCGCGCCGCGTCGCCTCAACTCAACACCCTGTTTTTCAGGAGGTCAGATGGCGGAAGGGAAGGAATACCTGACGGAGAACATCCGCAACGTGGCCGTACTCGGTCACGGCGGCTCCGGAAAGACCATGCTGGTGGACGCCCTCGCCTTCGTAGGGGGCACCGCACGGCGCAAGGGCAATGTGGCGGAGGGTCACGCCCTCACCATGACCGCGCCCGAGGAGATCCAGCACGGGATCTCGATGCAGCTCACTCCCGCCTTCAGCGAGTGGAAGGGTACCAAGATCAACCTGATCGACACGCCCGGATACCTGGACTTCACCGGGGAGGCCCTGGCGGCGGTCCGGGTGGCGGACGCGGCCGTCATCGTGGTGAGCGCGACCTCGGGCGTCGAAGTCGGGACCGAGCGGGTGTGGCGCTACTGCGAGGAGCGCGGCATCCCGCGCATGTTCTTCGTTTCGATGATGGACAAGGAGCACGCCGACTTCCGCAAGGTCTTCGAGGACATCAGGGAGAAGCTCGCGGAGAGTGCGCTGCCGGTGGAGATACCGGTGGGGGCGGGACCCGGCTTCCGCGGGATCATCAACCTGTTCAGCGGGCGCACGCACATGTATCGCGACGGTTCCGCCACCGGCGAGTACGATGAAGCCGACGTCCCCGCCGACCTCGAGGACATCTTCGAGGAGTGGACCACCGAACTGCAGGAAACCCTCGCGACCACCGACGAGGAGCTTCTGGACCGCTACCTGGAGGGTGAGGAGATCACGCGCGAAGAAGCTCTCGAGGCCATGGCCATCGCGATGGAGCGGGATGAGGTGGTCCCGGTTCTCTGCGGATCCTCGACGCGCGTCTACGGGATCCGGGCCCTGCTGCGCAAGATGGTAGAGCTCTTCCCCGATCCCTCCGAGTCGGGCAGCCACTCCGCGTCCCGGCCGGGCCTGGACCAGGAGGCGGAACTCCAGGCGACCGATGACGGATCGTTCGCGGCGCTGGTCTTCAAGACCGCGACCGAGCCGCATGTGGGCGAACTCTCCTACTTCCGCGTGTTCAGCGGCGTCGCGGTCAACGGGATGGACGCACACAACGCGGGTCGGGGCTCGAGCGAGAAGCTGAACCACGTTTCCATACCTCTGGGACGGGAGCGCCTGGAGGTGCCGCGGCTGCACGCCGGCGACATCGGCGTCGTGGCAAAGCTCAAGAACACCGCCACCAACGACACGCTGTCCTCGCCCGGCCGGCCTCTCGTTCTCGACAGGATCGACTTCCCGAAGCCGGACGTGTCCGTGGCGATGAAGGGCGCGACCCGCGCCGACGACGACAAGATCGGCGAGGCCCTGCAGAAGCTGCACGACGAGGATCCGACCTTCCATGCCGAGTTCAACCCCGAACTGGGACAGACCATCGCGCGGGGGCTCGGGGAACTGCACCTGGACGTCCAGATGCAGCGCATGAAGCGCAAGTACAACGTCAGCGTCGAGACCGAGCAGCCCAGGATCGCCTACCGGGAAACCATCACGCGAACCGCGGAAGGGCGCGGACGCTTCAAGAAGCAGACGGGCGGCCGGGGTCAGTTCGGCGACTGCTGGGTGCGTCTGTCGCCACGCCCGCGCGGCGACGGTTACGAGTTCGTGGACAACATCAAGGGAGGCGTCATCCCCGGGAAGTACGTGCCTTCGGTGAACAAGGGCATACAGGAGGCGGCAGGCAAGGGCATCCTGGCCGGATTCGCGCTGGTGGACTTCGCGGCCGAATGCTACGACGGCTCCTACCACTCGGTGGACTCCTCCGACATCGCGTTCAAGGTGGCCGGGTCGCTGGCCTTCCGCGAAGTCGCGTCCAGGGCGGGTCCGGTGCTGCTGGAGCCGATCATCGAGGTGGAGGTGTCGACGCCCGACGAGTACATGGGCGACATCATGGGCGACATCACGCAGCGTCGCGGCAAGGTGCAGGGCATGGTGCCCGGCAACGGAAGCACCACCGTGCAGGCGCTCGTCCCGGAAGCCGAACTCTACAAGTACGCCACCGCCCTGCGCTCCATGACCCAGGGGCGTGCCCACCACACGCGCACCCTCGCCGGCTACGAACCGATGCCCGCGCACGAGGCCCAGCAGGTGATCGAGGCGCTAAAGGCGGAGGAGTAGGGCAGGAGGCAGCCCGTGGCGGGACACAGCAAGTGGGCGCAGATCAAGCGCAAGAAGGCCGTCAACGACGCGAAGCGCGGACAGATGTTCACCAAGCTCATCCGCGAGCTGACGGTGGCCGCGCGCGACGGCGGAGGAGATCCCAACTTCAACCCGCGCCTGCGCCTGGCGGTGGACACCGCCAAGGCCGGCAACATGCCCCAGGAGAACATCGAGCGGGCGATCAAGAAGGGGACCGGTGAGCTCGCCGGCGTCAACTACGAGGAAGTGGTCTACGAGGGCTACGCCCCGGGCGGGGTCGCGCTCTACATCGAGACCCTGACCGACAACCCCAAGCGCACGGTGGCGGCGGTGAGACACCTCCTCACCAAGAACGGAGGCAGCCTGGGAACTGCCGGGTCGGTGGCGTGGCAGTTCGACCGAAGAGGACAGATCTACATCGAGGCGGCCGGACACTCCGAGGAGGAGGTGCTGGAAGCGGCGCTGGAAGCGGGAGCGGAGGATGTCGTGCAGGAAGGGGGCGATTTCATCGTCACGACCGATCTGGCTTCCTTTCACCAGGTTCAGGACGACATGCGGGAGGCCGGAATCCGCATCGCGCAGGCGGAGCTGGCGATGATTCCGCAGAACGAAGTGGACGTGGCGGGCAAGACCGCGGAAAGACTGGTCCGCCTGATGGAGGCGCTGGACGGATCGGACGACGTGCAGAAGATCTCGTCCAACGGCAACATCGACGAGGACACCCTGGCCCGGCTGTCGCAATGAGGGTCGGCCGGCCGCGAAGCGGACGGTGAGGGCGCCGGACGGGGCGCTGATCGTGCTCGGGGTGGATCCGGGCACGGCGCGCACCGGCTACGGCGTGGTGGCCAGCGGCGAGGGCAGGTTGTCGCTGCTCGAATGCGGGGTGGTGCGCACCCGGCCCCGACGCCCGCTTGCGGATCGCATCCGCGACATCTTCGAGGCGATGCAGTCGATCGTCCAGCGCTTCGAGCCCCACGTGCTCTCCGTCGAAAAGGTGTTCCAGGGGAAGAACCCGCAGAGCGCGCTTACGCTCGGCCATGCACGGGGCGCCATCCTGTTGGCGGGCGCGCTCGCCGGGGTCCAGATTGCCGAGTACTCGCCGACCGCGATCAAGAGCGCGGTCGTCGGCACCGGCCGGGCCACCAAGGAACAGGTGGGGTTCATGGTCAAGACACATCTGCGGCTGGTCTCCGCGCCGTCGCCGGACGACGCGGCCGACGGGGTGGCGGCCGCGCTCTGCCACTGCCTGATCGGGGACCGGCCCGGATGATCAGCCGGCTGCACGGGGTTCTGCTCGAGCAGGACATGGATTCGGTCGAGGTGGAGACCGCGGGCGGCGTCGTCTACCAGGTTCACGTGCCGGCCACGGTGGCGGGACGCCTGCCGCCCTCCGGCGAGCAGGTGCGGCTGCGCACGGTGCAGGTCGTGCGCGACGATTCGGTCGCCCTGTACGGCTTCCTGGAAGTCCACGAGCGCGACATGTTCCAGCGCCTGCTGGGGACGACCGGGGTCGGCGCCAAGCTGGCGCGCGAGATGCTCTCGACCTATTCCGCCCGGCGTCTGGCACAGGCTCTCGCCAACAAGGAGACGGCCGTGCTCACCCGCGTGAGCGGGGTGGGAAAGAAGACGGCCGAATTGCTCATCCTCAGGCTCAGCGACAAGGTGCGCGACCTCGCGCTGGCCCCGGCCGGGGGCGAGGCGGCGCCTCACGGCGCACGGGAGGCGGTCAACGCGCTCATGGCTCTGGGGTACTCCTTCGCGCAGGCGGACGAAGCCGTTCGCGGCGTGACGGCCGGCGGAGGCGCGGGAGAGGAGATGAAGACCGAGGAACTGATCCGGAGGGCGCTGGAGCGCATTGGCCGGTGACGGATCGCTACGACGTGACCACGCCCCGTGAGCTCTCCGGGGAGGGTGGTGCGGAGCTGTCCCTGCGCCCGGACAGCCTCGCCGAGTGCATCGGCCAGGCAAAGGTCAAGGAGACGCTCTCGATCGCGATCGCGGCTGCCCGCAGGAGGGGCGACGCGCTCGACCACGTGCTCTTCCACGGGCCTCCGGGGCTCGGCAAGACCACGCTGGCGATGGTGCTCGCCTCGGAAATGGGGGTCGGGGTCAAGATGACCTCCGGGCCGGTGCTGGAGAAGCCGGGCGACCTGGTGAGCATCCTCACCAACCTGAACGCCCGGGACATCCTCTTCATCGACGAGATCCATCGGCTGCGGCCCATCGTCGAGGAGTTCCTCTACCCCGCCATGGAGGATTTCCGCGTCGAGATCCGGCTCTCCGACGGACCGGCGGCGCGCACCGTCACCATGCAGATCGAGCGCTTCACCCTGGTGGGCGCCACGACCCGCTTCGGGCTGCTCACGGAACCGATGCGCGCGCGTTTCGGGATGGTCGAGCGGCTCGACTTCTACCGGCCCGAGGAGCTGACCCGGGTGGTTCAGCGGAGCGCGGACATCCTGGGGGTGGACACGACGGAAGAGGGCACCTTCGAGCTGGCGCGTCGCGCTCGGGGCACCCCCCGGGTGGCCAACCGGCTGCTGCGGCGGCTGCGGGACTACGCCGAGGTGCGCGCCGACAGCGTGATCAGCGGCGAGGTCGCGCGCGCGGGGCTCCGGCTGCTCGAGGTGGACGAGTACGGGA
This sequence comes from Gammaproteobacteria bacterium, assembly GCA_009843625.1. GTDB lineage: Bacteria > Gemmatimonadota > Gemmatimonadetes > Longimicrobiales > Gaopeijiaceae > BD2-11. Next base: position 7,518 of record VYDD01000496.1, read on the forward strand.
TGGACGAGATGGATGCGCGCGTGCTGCGCACCATCATCGAGAAGTTCGGCGGGGGCCCGGTGGGGCTGGCTTCCCTGGCGGTGGCGCTGAGCGAGGACGAGGGAACCCTGGAGGAGGTCTACGAGCCGTTTCTGATCCAGAACGGCTTTCTGGAGCGCACCCCGCGCGGGCGCAAGACCACGGAGCGCGCCCACCGGCGGTTCGGCCATCCATCGGCCGGGAAGGAGGGGCGCTCGGACGCCGGCCCGGCCGGAGATGGCCAGTCGTCGTTCTTCCGGTCATGAAGGCCGGGCGCGACGCCACCCGGGACTTCGGCTACCTCCTCCCCGAAGACCGCATCGCGCGCTACCCGGCAGCGCGGCGCGACCGGAGCCGCCTGCTGGTCGCGCCCAGATCCGGGGGACCCTTCGAGCATCGGGTGTTCCGCGACCTTCCCGGCCTGATGCGCGCCGGCGACGTCCTGGTGGTGAACGAGTCGCGGGTGCTCCCCGTGCGCCTGCTGGGAGCCAAGCCGACGGGCGCGCGCGCCGAGGTGTTCCTGCTGCGGCCGCTGGGGGAGGAGCGCCCATCGGACGCGGGTGGCAACCATGGGCGCGGGCGCCCCGCCGACGGCCACCTTTGGGAGGCGCTGGTGCGGCCCGGCGGCAAGCTCAAGCCCGGGCGCTGCGTGGAGGTCGCCCCCGACCTGGTGGTCCACATCGTCGACTCGACCCCCGACCACGGCCGCATCGTGCGCGTCGAGACTCCGCTGCCGGTCGAGGAGGCGCTCGAGCGCCACGGCCGCGTGCCGCTCCCCCCCTACCTGCGCCGCCCGGACGAGCCGGTGGATCGCGCGCGCTACCAAACGGTGTACGCGCGCACGCCGGGCTCGGTGGCCGCCCCCACCGCGGGCCTCCACTTCACCCGCGAGCTGATGGACGGGCTGGAGGCGGGCGGGGTGCGCATCGCGCGCGTCACCCTGCACGTGGGGGTGGCGACCTTCCGCCCGGCGGGGCCTGCCGCCGGCGACCTGCGCGGTCCCGGGGAGGAGCGCTACCG
>VYDD01000023.1 GCA_009843625.1 Gammaproteobacteria bacterium
CCTTCGGGGCGGACATGGGCGCGCGCGGCCTTTGGTGGGGCCTCGCCGCGGGGCTGGGGGCGGTGGCCATCCTGCTCTTCATCCGTGTCCGCCGCCTGCTGGCCCGCGGGGTGGAGCGGGTGGTCATCGACGATCCGGCCGCCTCCCGGGCGGCCCGGCCCAGACGGGTGGCATGAGGCGCCTGCCCCTCTTCCCGCTCGACGTCGTCCTCTTCCCCGGAGAGCTGCTCCCGCTCCACATCTTCGAGCCCCGCTACCGCCGCATGGTGGCGCGCTGCCTCGACACCGACCATCGCTTCGGGCTCATCTATCACGACTCCGACCGCTTCGGCCCCTTTCTCATGGAGGAGGGGCGCGTGGGCGCGCTGGCCGCGATCGAACGGCATCACGGGCTCGACGACGGACGCTCTTTCATCCTGGTGAAAGGCATGGGCCGGTTCGCGATTCACGACGGGCTCGAGTCCGCCGAGCCGTACTACGAGGCCGTCGTCGCGGAGTACGACGACGAGCCCGGCCCGCGAAAGCTGACGGCGCGGCGACAGGCTTCCATCGATCTCTTCCGCGCCGCCGTCTCCGCCCTGCAGCGCCGGTCCTCCGCGTCTCCGGATTTCGATGCGGACAAGGAAGTGTCGTTTCGGCTGGCCGCATTCGTGCAGGTGGACCCCGAATGGCGGCAGGATCTTCTGGAGATGCGCAAGGAGGAAGCCCGCCTGGCGCGCCTCGACGAGATCTTCGAGCAGGTGATCGCGGGCCGCGCGCCGGAGGCGGAGGAATGATGAGCGGCACTTTACTGTCCACGCGCCACCTCCGGGTCACGCGCACGGCCCGCTATTACACGCTGGGAGGCGGGGGCGAAAGAGTCGACGAAGCCTGGTTCGCGCTTCACGGCTACCGGCAGGCCGCCCGCCGCTTCGCGCGGCGCTTCGAGGTGCTGGATGCTCCGGGGCGCATCGTCGTGGTGCCCGAAGGGCTGTCGCGCTTCTACGTGGATCCGAGTCCGGGGAGACACGGGCCGAAGCACCGCGTGGGGGCGAGCTGGATGACGCGAGAGGACCGGGACAACGAGATCGCGGACTACGTGGCGTACCTGGACGCACTCGCCAGGGAGATGGCAGCCTCGTCCACGCCCGCTGCCCGCCGCAGGGTCGTGCTCGGCTTCTCGCAGGGGGCGCACACGGCGTCCCGGTGGGTGGTGCTGGGACACAGGAACGTGGACGAGTTGGTGCTCTGGGGTGCCGGCCTCGCCACTGATCTGAACCGGGATGCCCTGGCGGTCGGGCTGGACGGCGTGCGCGTCACTCTCGTGCGGGGCGCGCGCGACAAATTCCGTGACAGACGGGAGGAGGAGGCTCAGGACGCGATGTTGAAGGAGCTGGGGGTGACCTTCCGCGTGCTGGTTCATCCGGGCGAGCACGAGATCGCGCCCGAGCCGCTTCTGGCTGTCGCCGAAGCTGAAGTGCTCGAAGGCTGATTCCGGCTCCTCACGGGAGACGCCGCTGGTCCTGAAGCAACGCCCCGCAACGAATCCTGCAGCTCCGGTCCCCACCGGGTGCCTCGCATCTCTCCGGGCATTACGTTCAGCCCGGCAGCCGGAAGTCAGCGCACCGGATACGGAGGCCTCATGCGCACGAGTCGAACGAAGAGCACGGGAACAGACCTGCACCGCAACCGGATGGCGCTCGCAGCCTGCTTCGTCACGACGGCCTCTGTCCTGGCTTCTTCTTGCGCGGACGCCGATCTCGGAGGGAATGACGGTTCCGGAGAGAATCCCGACCGCGATCCTCCACCCAGCGCCGAGTGGACCTACTACGGCGGCCAGAACTCCTTCAACCGGTACTCCCCGCTCACGCAGATCAGCGCGGAGAACGTCGCGTCGCTCGAAATCGCATGGCAACGCCCCGGCGTCGATGCGAGCCTGCAGGAGGTGTTCCCCGAACTCGCGTTCAACAACTACCTGCGCGGGACCCCGATCCTCGTGGACGGGACGCTGTTCGCGCCCAATGCGGTAGGTCTTGTGGAGGCCTTCGATCCCGGGACCGGCAAAACCCGCTGGGTCCAGCAGGCCGCTTCTCTGGAAGACGCGCGCGGACGCAGCTTCCGCGGCGTCGCCTACTGGAGCGGCGACAGTGCCGAGGACCTCGCCTCCGACAACGGCAACGCCGGCGGGCGCATCATCTCCGTGCGCGGATCCTGGCTGCACGCGCTCGACGCCGGGACCGGGAAGCCCGTGGCGTCGTTCGGCGACGGCGGCAGCGTGAACCTCGTGCCCGAGGGTCGCGACCGGTTCAGCTGGAGCTCGGGACCCATCGTCGTCGGCGACATCATCGTCATCGCGGGCACCGTCGACGGCGCCGGGGACTCGGGCACGGAATGGCGCGACAGCGAGCCCGAGGACATCCGCGGCTACGATGCCCGCACGGGCGAGCTTGCGTGGACCTTCCACGTCATCCCCCGGGAGGGAGAATTCGGCGCGGACACCTGGGGCGACGGATCCCGTGAACTGTCGGGAGACGTGGGCTCGTGGTGCTGCCTGAGCGCCGACGACGAGTTGGGCAGCGTCTACGTCCCGCTCGTCGCCCCAACCTCCGCCTACTACGGCGGCCACCGCCCCGGCGACAACCTGTTCTCGAACAGCCTCGTGGCGCTCGACGGCGCGACCGGCGAGCGGCTCTGGCACTTCCAGATGGTGCACCACGACATCTGGGAATACGACACCCTCGGCCCGCCCGTCCTGGGACGGATCAACGTGGACGGGCGCGCGATCGACGCGGTGATGCAGGCGAGCAAGACGGGGTTCCTGTTCACCTTCGACCGCCGCACGGGTGAACCGGTGTGGCCCATCGAAGAGAGGGCGGTGCCGCAGTCGATGGTTCCCGGCGAATCGACTTCCGCGACCCAGCCCTTCCCCAGCAAGCCGCCGCCGTTCGACCGGCAGGGCGTCTCCGAGAAAGACCTGATCGACTTCACCCCGGAGATTCACTCGCGGGCCCTCGCGTTGGCGGATTCACTGGTCCTGGGCCCGCTCTTCACGCCCCCGATGGAAGAGGGCTCGATCGAGGGGAAGATCGGCACCTACGTCGTGCCGGGGGCTTGGGGCGCGGGCAACTGGCACACCGGCGCGTTCGATCCGGAGACGGGCACCTACTACGCCGTCTCCCTCACGCTGCCTAACGTCTGGCGCCTGTCCAGGACGGATGAACCGGGCGAGATGGAGTTCGGCACGCAGGGAGGATGGCCGAGCGCCGAGATCGACGGCCTGCCCATCGTCAGGCCGCCCTGGGGACGGATCACCGCCATCGACATGAACCGGGGCGAGCATCTCTGGATGGCTGCCAACGGCGACGCCCCCAACGACCACCCGCTGCTTGAGGGCCTGGACCTGCCCCCCCTCGGAAACGCCAACCGGCCGGCGCCGCTGCTCACGGCGACGCTGCTCTTCATTGGAGAAGGAAGCGACGCGGTCATCGGCACCCCGGACACGCACTGGGGCACCGAGTTCCGGGCCTACGACAAGGCGACGGGCGACGTCGTGTGGGAAATGGACCTCCCGTCGGGCACCACCGGCGGCCCCATGACCTACATGCACGAAGGCAAGCAGTACATCGTGGTCGCCGTCGGCGGCAGCGAGAGCCCTGCGGAGTACGTAGCGCTGGCCCTTCCGTAGGCGAAAAGCGCTTAGAACTCTCCCACGAACACGATCTCCGGGACGAGCTCGTAACCCGTCTCGCGCGCAACCGTCTCCTGCGACAGGTCGATGAGCGCACAGACTTCGGCCGACGACGCCCCACCCAGGTTCACGATGATGTTCGCGTGCCGGTGGAAGATCTGGGCGTTGCCCTGGGAGTAACCCTTGAGCCCGCACTCGTCGATGAGCCGGCCCGCCCCGATGCCCTCGATCTTCTGGAAGATCGATCCCGCGCACGGATACAGCCACAGGTCGGGATGGCGATCGTCGCGCCAGCGCAGGTTCTCGCGGATCACCCGCCGCAGCTCGCGCGCCGGAGTGGGTTCGAGGCGGAAGGTGGCGGTCAGGACGACATCGTCGCGCTCGTGCAGGATGCTGTAGTCGTACCCGAACCGGAAGTAGTCCAGATCGACGCGCCTGCGCTCTCCCTCCTCGGTGAGAATCTCAGCGGATTCCACGACCTCCTCGAGAAAGACGGTCCGGTCCCGCTCCGGGGCGAGGAAGTGCAGGTTCTGCCACATGGCGCCGCCGATGGTGCTCGGGATCCCGACGAAGTGATGGAGTCCGCCGAGTCCGCGCCTTACCGTCGCCTGGATGAGATCCGGAAAGCTGTCCACTCCGGCGCCCGCGCGTACGCGCACGTCATCGAGAAAATGGATTCCGCCCACCTCCGAGCGGATCACGAGCCCGCGGAAGCCGCCGTCCCCGACGAGAATGTTCGCGCCCCGGCCCAGCAGGAAGTGCGGGATGCCGAGTTCCCGTACCGCCATGATGGCGTCCGCCAACTCGTCGGCCGTGCGCGCCCGCACGAACAGGTCCGCCGGTCCGCCGATCTTGAACGTCGTCATGGGGCCGATCGGTACGTCGCGCTCGATCCGGCCCGGCCCGAGGCGCCGCTCCAACTCGCGACAGAATTCCGCCGTATCCACGCTTCTCCAAGGGGACGAGAGGGACCCGTTCCGGCGCAAAGATAGCGAATCGGGCCTGGCGGTTGCCGTTTCTGTCACTGTTTCGCCCGTTGCGGGTAGCTTCTGGAGAACTCCTACCCGCGACCCCGAGGCATATGATCCCGCGCACGTCGATGCGATGCCACGCACGGCCACTTGATCCCCGACACCTGTCGATATGATCCCGGGCGCGTCCGCCGGCTACACCGTCATCTACGATGGCGACTGTGCCGTCTGCCTGCGCTTCATCGACTACCTGCGGCGCCGCGATCCGGCGGGCACGATCGAGATCGTCGCGTATCAGGAAAACGGCGTACCGGCCCGCTTCCCCTGGATCGACCCGGCCCGCTTCGAGGACGCGTTGCAGCTAGTGGCGCCGGGCTCGGCTCCCCGCGACACCTGGGAGGGCGCACGGGCCATCGAGGAGCTGCTGCGCGTGCTCCCACGCGGTCCGAGGCTGGGCTGGGTCTTCCGGCTCCCACTCGCACGGCCCCTCTTCGCGTGGGGCTACCGCAACTTCGCCCGCAACCGCCGCCGCTTCGGGTGCGGGGAGCACTGTTCGCTCGAAGCTGCCGGCGACCCTTCCCCGGAGATTGCCGGCGACTGAGCCAGGGTCGAGACCCGGGATCAGCGAACCGGTCGCGACGTATGGCCACATGTCCAGGTCCTGCTCCTCGAGATACGCGAGGCGGTTGGGTATGGAAGTCAGAATGACCCACCGCTCGTCGCGGGTCAGGCTTTCCGGTCGATACCGCACTGCGAAGTACATGATGCCAGTCTCCGCGATGTCCTCGCGGACGGGATTGTTCCGGGCATAGTCGGAAATGAACACGCCGTCGGCCGCCTGCGCGGCACGCCAGCCGTCGGCTCTTGCGTGAGGGTGATCCAGCGAAGCGTGCGCGGCTTCGTGCAGGAAGATCTCCTCGAGGAAGCCGCGGCGGATGGCGTCCCAGGCGGAGTGCTTGTGGATCAGCATCATCCCGGCCTGTTCCGTGTCCCGTCCCCCGCCCCAGGCCCCGTAGCCGCCGTTGATCGCCACCCACGCCACATTCGAAAGGAACGCCGCCGGCAGCCGTCCCACGGCGGCGGCGAACCTGTCGACTTCCGTCCTTGCCGCCTCGACTTCGCCAAACTCGGCATTGACTCGGAATTCCACTACCTGTTCGGCGATGTGTGCGTCGAACAGGAACGCTCTGGTGCGGATCCAGTTGTCGAACCGCCGATCGAATACCGTCCGTACCCCGCGGCCGGTGTAGGTCACGCTTTGCAGCCACGTGGAGTCCGGTCCGAGGATGAACGGCGAGATCCGCGATGTGGACCGGAATGGCGTCACGCCGTTGTGCTCCATCGCAAAGTCCCGCGTCAGGTCCCCGTCCACGTGTAAATCCACCGTCTGGCTGACGTAGCTGAACTCCGCATGGGCCGTCACCTGCAGGGTTCCCCCGACACCAGGGAAGCTGTACCGCCCATCGGAATCGGTGGTCGTCGTGGTCCGCTTCCACCCTTCCAGGCGCACGTGAATGCCGGGCAGGATCAGGCTCGGTCTCCGGCTGTCGGTCACCGTGCCGGACAGGGTGAACGATGGGGCATCCACCCGGACTGCGACCGAGTCCGAAGTCGCGCCGGCGGCCATCATTCGGCCTCCGCGCACTTCCCAGTGCCGGGTCTCGGCGACGACCGTCGTCGTGCCATTGCCGACCGCCGTCACGAGCCCCGCCGGGTCTACCTCCGCAATGGTGGGATTCCGGCTGAGCCAGGAAACGTGCGCACCCGCCATCGCGGTCCCGTACTGATCGCGGACATCGGCGGAAACCCGGGCAGTGTCCCCGAGGGTCCTGAACGTCACGGCTGCGGGCGCCACCGCGATGACCGCGGGGTGGGGACGATCGGCTGCCGTTGGCTCCGTGCCCGCTTCACCACACGCGGAGGACCAGAGGGCGGCCGTCTGGAACGCAGCCGTCAGGATCGCCGCTCGGCGACCGCGCGGGCTACCCACGTTCGAAGCCGACCTGCACGTTCCCGCTCAACAGCGTGGCCCCCTGGTCTTCGGGCTCGCGTCGGACATGGTCTTCAAGTTCGACCGGGATCCCGGAAGCCATCGGTTGCTGATGGTGGCTTCCCGGATCTGTGGTACAGCCGTGCGACAGCCCTACATTACTTGCAAGTTCTGGTCCATGCGATCCGCTATCCGCGCCCGAACAGATTCGATCTTGCCCTTCCTGGAGTCCGGCCATGCGACGACCCGCCGAGAACATGCTGAGAATCGTCCCGCTCCTGCTATGCCTCGTCCTGACATCTTCGACGCGGCTGGCGCCGTTGCCGGCCCAGGTCGCGACCGGCCCGCTTCCGGCGGAAACGCTCCTGTCGCTCTCCTCCGCAGTCGGCGGCGAGACCCCGCGCTGGGCACCCGGCGGCGACTGGATCCTCCTGGGCGGCTCGAACCTGCGCCTGATTCGTCCAGAGGGCGGCGCCATCAGCGAACTTCCGGTTGCGACGGGGGGAAGCGGTCACTTTCTCGCCTCGGCCGAACCCCGCTGGTCGCCGGACGGGCGCTGGATCTCCTACGTGTCGGACAAGAGCGGCACGCCGGAGATCTGTCTGTGGTCGCCGCAAGACGGCGACGAGATGCGCATCACGGGCAACGGCGGCCGGCTGATCAAGGGCTATTCCTGGTCGCCGGACGGAAGTCGGATCGCATTTGCCGGAAATCGCCACGGACAATATGACGTGTGGACGGTGGTAGTCGCCTCCGGCGAGGCACGGCGACTGACGGATGGCCCCGAACTGGAGGTCTACCCGACCTGGAGCCCCGATTCGCGCTTTGTCCTCTTCGTGAGACTCGATGACCAGTGGATGGACCACGCCATCGTCGAGGTTCCTGCCGCTGGCGGCGAGGAACGGGTGATTGTCGAGGACCGGGACTTCTTCGACTACGGGGAAGGAGGGACGTTCGGCTATCCGCTGATCTCGCCGGATGGCTCCACGGTGGTATTTCCGTCCTACCGCTCCGGGTGGATCAACTACTGGAGCGTCCCCCGCCCGGGAGGCGAACCGCGCCCGCTTGCGCCGGCCGACGCCGACCAGACGGACGGCGTGTGGTCGCCCGACGGCGGCTCGTTCGCGTACGTCGAGAACCACGGCGGCACCTACCGGCTCCGGACCACGGCCGCGCACGGCGGCGAGTCCCGTGTCGTGGCGCGCCCTGCCACCGGAGTCATCGGCTCGCCCCAGTGGTCGCCGGACGGCAGCCGCATTTCCTACACGCTCGAGACGCCGACCCGCCCCGGGGACCTGGTGGTGCACGTGCTCGATTCGGGGAAGGAATCCCGGCTGACCGATTCGATGCCGGTCGAGGGCATCGAGAGCCGGCTGGTCATGCCCACGAAGGTCGAGTTCCAGAGCGGGGACGGCCTGACCATCCCCTCCTACCTCTACCGGCCACCCGAGGGGTCTGGCGATGACGACGGCCGTCATCCCGCGATCGTGTGGACACACGGCGGCCCCACATCCCAGTGGGAGGACAGCTTCGAGCGCTCGATCCAGTACTTCGCGCAGCGCGGCTACGTCGTTCTGCTGCCCAACGTGCGCGGCAGCTCCGGCTATGGACGCGACTTCGAGGAGGCCAACGACGGCTGCTGGGGCAAGTGCGATTTCGCGGACGCGGTGGCGGCCGCCGAGTATCTCCGAACCCTGCCCTACGTCCACCCGGATCGCATCGGCACCACGGGCACCAGCTACGGCGGCTTCATGTCGTGCGCGGCGGTGAGCTTCGGCGGTGAGACCTTTCAGGCCGTGATCG
>VYDD01000452.1 GCA_009843625.1 Gammaproteobacteria bacterium
CAGCGGCTGGCGGCGGTTTCCCCGGCGCGGGCGATCTCACCGGCGCGGCCGCGGGCGCAGTCTCTGCCGCGGCGCTGGCGGGCACCTGGGCCGACCGCCTGGGCCGCGAGCGCGTGACCATCTGGTCGATGGCGGTGAGCGGGGCCTGCGCGGCCGTGATGGGCTGGCTGCTCGCCGCTCCGTTCTGGCTGGTCGCGGTGGTCGCGGGGGTGTGGGGGTTCGCCGTGGTCGCGGACAGCGCACAGTTCAGCGCTGTGGTCACCGAGGTGGCGCCCCGGCACGCGGTGGGCACCGCCCTGACGCTTCAAACCTCGCTCGGCTTCCTGCTCACCGCCGCCACGATCTGGATGACGGTCGAACTCGAGATCCGCTTCGGCTGGCGTGTCGCCTTCGGGGCCTTGGCGCTGGGACCGTGGGCGGGTATCGTGGCGATGCGCCGACTGCAGCGGCTGCGCGCTGGCTCGACGCGACGTTGAAAGGCGCCCGTAGGACACCTCTTGCGCAGGAGAACGCCCATGAAGAATCCCCCCGAAGGCTGGCCGAGAATCACACCCGCCGTGTTCTACGACGACGCCGCAGCCGCGATCGACTGGCTGACCCGCGTCTTCGGCTTCACGGTTCGCGTCCGAGTCGAAAACGAAGAGGGGCAGATCGTCCACTCGCAGCTTGCCATGAACGGCGGCCTCATCATGGTCGGGCAGGCGGGCCTGACACCCGGCCGCACCTACCCTCGATCTCCACAGGCCGCGGGCGGCGCCAACACGCAGGCGCTGTGCGTGTTCGTAGACGATGTCGACGCCCACTGCGCGCATGCCCGCGAAGCCGGAGCCGCCATAACGACCGAGCCGGCGACCCAGGACTACGGCGAGGGCTACTGGACGGAACGCACCTACGAAGCCCGTGACCCCGAGGGGCATCACTGGTGGTTCCTGCAGCGCCTGTGAGATCCCCTCCACGGGCCTGTAGCGCGTCCGTGCAGCGTCTCCTTCACAGCACTACAGCGTCTCCTCGACGGCCTCCCGCGCCGCGGCCTCGATCGCCCAGGGAACATCGGAGTCCCGATACCGAGCGGCTCCGTTGGAGAAAGGACCCGAGGCAACCGCCGGAAGGTTCGCTCGAAGGCCTGACCCGATCATCCCGGTAGCTTCCGGGGCATCGGCCATCGCTTTTCCTTTGCGTGTGAAGAACAGCGCCAGCCCGGCGCGGTCCGTGCAAACCCTCACTCGCCGCTCGTGGACGGCCCTGTGATGGCGCCGGCAAAGGAGCAGAAGATTGCTCAGCCTGGTCTCGCCTCCGTCGGCCCAGTGCCTGACGTGATGCGCCTCGGTGAAACGACTGGCGCACCCCGGAAAGCGGCAGCCGCGGTCACGCTCTTCGAGCGCACGGCGGATATGGGGCGGAACTGTGCGTGTCTTACGGCCGACGCTGAGCACCTGTCCTCCTGCGCGCGGTCCGCGGGTTGCCACGTCACCCGGCGTCGGCGTCTTCCCGTGCACCGCTTCAGGCTTGCCATGCAGCGCTTCAGGCTTGCCGTGCACCATCTCGACGACCGCTGCATCGCACGCCATGCGCCTCGAAGTTTCCGCGGCAACGCGCACGCCATCGAGATCGGAGCGACCGGGCTCGCCCTCTTCGGCCAGCGTCGCCGCTTCGGTATGGATCACGACCTGATACCGCTCCGCGCGCGTACCCGATTCATCCGTGCCCTCTTCGGAGTCTTCGCCGAACCCCGCCGCCAGCGCCCGCTCGGCCATGAGCCCGGTGGCATCTGCCCAGCGCTGCTTTGGCGTGGGAGCCGCATCCCAAGCCCTTGCTCCCTCGCGTGCTGAGGCCTCGGTGCCCATCCGACTCTCAGCGTGTCCGTCCTGCCGCACTTCCTCCCGGACACGGTCCTCCCGCCGATAGAACGCGTCCGCCGCAGCTTCGAGGGCTCGCCTCAGGACCGCCCCGACCTCCGGCTCGAGCCGGCCCCTGACGACATACATCCCGTCTCCGTCCACGAAGACCGAGAGAGCCCGGTTGCGGTGCCGCACCTGCTCGGCCGTCAATTCTCCCTCGCGCGACAGCTGCTTCCACATCCGCACCCTCTGTTCAAGCCTCGCCGCCGATGCCGTCCGCGCGAACTCGAGGAGCTTCTCCTCGCTCTCTGGCGTAGCCGCGCGCGTGATCGCGCGCACCTTGGCATACGATAGCCGGCCCCTTCTGAGCGCTTCCGCAGTCCGGGGAAGGTCCTCCAGCGCCCGCGCGGCTCGAACCCGCTCGCGCGCCGGCCCGATCTTGATGCCGGTCCGCCAGGCGAGCCACTCGGCGCAGGACCCGAAGTCGTCCTTCCATCCGCCCCGGCGATCGAAGTCGGCGAGCAGCGCCATCATCCGTCCTTCAGCAGCATTGATGCTCGCCGCAAGATCCGCGATACGCTCACCCAACTGACGGAGTTCATCGCGCTCAGCGGATGGGGAAGCCCCGTCGGCGGGAGATGTGGGACTGCTTCCCTCGACAATCGCTTCGCTCTTCCACGGGTCGTTCTCGCGGGTCGTTGCGGGCATGATCACCGGGTTGCTCCTTGAGTTGAGGATGCGCTTCGTCGCATGGATAAATATAACGGGAGCATATTCGACTCTCTCAGATGCCCTCAGAGAGCAAATGTCGACTCCCCGGATCATTTGCGGAGGAGATTGCGGTACAGGCGCCTGCGGAGGCTTTGTAGCGCGTTTGACGACTATTCCAGCACGGATCTCGGATGGTGTCGACTCGTGGGTCCAGAATCCGTCAATGGTAAAATGGGACTATCGCATATAGACCTGGGACACTCCGGTCTCCTCTTCCTTCACTAAGGCCGAATCGTCCTCAAGGGATCGCGACCCGCAAGCTGCTTGACTGCCGATGAAAGTTCCCGCGGAAACGTCTTCCACGTCGCCGCGGGCCGTCACGGAGCGACCGTCTGCCGCAAGCCGCCGTGCACCGACGAAGCGTCCGCCGTGAACTCAGACGACCTCGCGCCCCCGTGCTCACTCCACTGCCACCCCTCCCGGCGCCACCCGCTTCTCCGCCAGGCCGAGGGCCCCGTCGACCAGGAGGGCGAGCGCGGCGGCGGGGATTGCGCCCGACAGGATCATGCGCGTGTCCGAGAGGGCCAGCCCGGCCACGATGGGGTCGCCGAGTCCGCCGGCGCCGATGAACGCGGCGATGGTAGCGGTACCTACGTTGATCACGGCCGCGGTGCGGAGGCCCGCCATGATCACCGGGGCCGCGAGCGGGAGGCGCACATGCCGGAGCAGTTGCGCGGGGGTCATGCCCAGCGCGCGCGCGGCGTCGACCGCTGCCGGGTTGGCGTCGCGCACGCCCGTGTAGGTGTTGCGAAGGATCGGGAAAAGGGAGTAGAGGAAGAGGGCGAACACGGCCGGGACGACGCCGATCCCCAGCGCGGGGATCATGAAGGCGAGCAGGGCGAGGCTGGGGATGGTCTGTACCAGGCCTATGGTGCGGATCACGCCTTCCGCCCCTCCCGTGACCCGCACGAGCATCAACCCGGCGGGAATGGCGAGCAACGCGGCGGCCGCGAGGGAGACGATGACCAGCACGATGTGCCGGCGCGCATGGCCCAGGATGTCGGTGCGATTCTGCCACATGTATGACGCGAAGCCGACGACCGGGCTCCGGGCGGACTCGGCGGCCGTGGCTGCTTCCCGCTCCGGCTCCCGCGTAGCGGCCGATTCCGCCGGGTCCGATTCCAGGGCTTCTTCGGCATCCGGGACCACCAGCCCCAGCTCCGCGAGGGCGTCGCGAGCGATTTCGGCCACGGGGTCACCCTCCGATTCCGCGCGTCGGTTCCACTCGCGCACGCGTTCTTCGTCGAGCAGGCCCGAGAGTTCGCTCAACGCGGCGATCGCGTCCGGTCGCCGGCGCCAGAAATCCCCGTTGACGAGCCCGGCGGCCTCGTAGGGCGGGAAGAAACCGCGGTCGTCCTCGAGCACCACGAGGTCGTAGCGCGCGATCAGCCCATCCGTCGAGTACCCGTCGATGACGTCGACCCCGGACTCGACCAGCGCCTCGTACTTGACCGCCTGCAGCAGCGGCAGGACCTCGGCCGCCTCGAAGCCATAGGCGGCGCGCAGTCCCGGAAGCCCATCGGAGCGCCCGATGAAGTCCGGCGTGAAGCCCGCCCGGAGGCCGCCGGCCTCGCGCGCCAGATCGCTCAGCGTGGCGAGCCCCAATTCCTCCGCGGTCTCGCGGCGCACGGCGATGGCATAGGTGTTCTCGAACCCGAGCGGCGCGAGCCAGCGCGCGTCCCATCGCTCGCGAAAGGTCCCCGCCACATGGCGATAGACGGCTTCGGCATCGGCCTGCATTTCCTCTCCGAGGATGGCCGCGAGGGCGGTGCCCGTGTACTCGGGATAGATGTCGATGGCGCCCTCGCGCAGCGCTCCGAAGGCGATCTCGGTGGCGCCCAGGCCGAAGCGTCGGTCCACTGCGATGCCGCGGGCCTCGAGGAGTTGCGCGAAGATCTCGGCCAGGACGTAGGACTCCGCGAAGGGCTTGGAGGCGATGATGACGGGCGTGCCCTCGCCCTGGGAGGATTGGGTGACCCGCGTCTGTAGCGCGGGCTGGCTGGCGGGCGCCGCCTTGCTGGCAAGTGCCGTGGGACTGCCGGCGAGTGCCGGGGGCTGGCGCGCGTGTGATGCGGGGCTCGGCCGCGTGGCCAGGGCTCCCCCGAGTAGAGCGACCGCGACCAACAGCAGCATCACGCGTCCCATTCTCACCCGACTCCCGCCCGCTTGAGCAGCTCTTCCACGTACCCATGCGCCGGCGCGCTCAACAAATCCTCCGGCCGGCCCACCTGCATGAGGGCGCCGCCCTTCATGACCGCGATCTCATCCGCCAGTTCTACGGCTTCGTGGAGGTCGTGGGTGACCAGGAGGGACGTTACCCCCATCCCCGCGCGCAGGTTGTGGAAGCTCCGCCGCAGTTCGCTGCGCGTGATGGCGTCCAGGGCGCCGAAGGGCTCGTCCAGCAGGATGATCTCCGGGCTGCCCGCCAGCGCCCGCGCGATCGCCACCCGCTGGCGCTGGCCTCCCGAGAGGTCCCGGGGCCAGCGGTCGCCGAAGCGCGACGGGGGCAACCCCACCCGATCCAGCGCCGCGCGGGCCCGTTCCCCGGCATCCTCTTCCCCTCGCAGCCAGGGAACCAGCGCCACGTTGCGAAGCACCGACCAATGCGGCAACAGCCCGCCCTCCTGCTGCACGTAGCCGATGCCCCGGCGCAGAGCCACCGGATCGAAGGATGCGACGGGTCGACCACCGACATCCACGAAGCCCGCGTCCGGTCTGACCATTGCGTTGAAGCAGCGGAGCAGCGTCGTCTTCCCGGAACCGCTCTCACCCACAAGCGCGACGCACGATCCCTGGGCCACATCCAGCGAAACCCGATCGAGCGCGATCGTGGCGCCATAGCGTTTCACAACTTCGTGAGCGCGCAGGGCTGGTTCGCCGAGGTGCGCGGCCGGCTCGTCGACGTGCGCAGACAGGTCGTCGAAGTGCGCGGACGGTTCGCGCTCGTTCGGGGCTGGCGAATCGCGCCCCGCGGTCACGCGCCGACGCCCGCAGGATGAAGACCGCGTCCGGCACCAGCTTGCATTCGCGTCCCGCAGCCGCACCTTATGGTTCGGCACTCTCCAGGACCATCTGGGCGTTGTCTCAACGACGGACGCAAGGAGTCGAATCCATCAAAGGGGTTGCATCCCATTCCGCGCATCCTCGCCGGCACGGGCGCTCCATGGTAGCCGGGAAGCAAGGTCCCGGACAATGACGGTCCCCGCTCTCCCGCTTGGGCTGCTGCGCGATCGCCTGGGCGAAGCCCGTAGCCGTACTCTCGAACTGGTGGCTCCGTTGAGCGACTCCGACGTGACGCGGCAGCACAATCCGCTCATGTCGCCCATCGTCTGGGATCTGGGCCACATCGCGCACTTCGAGGAGGTGTGGCTGCTCGAGAATATCGCCGGCGCGGGCTCCGGGGCAGAGGGGCTGCGCGGGATCTACGACGCGTTCCGCCATCCCCGCGCCACACGCGACCGGCTGCCGCTCCCGGACCGGGCCACCTGCCTCGCCTACCTGGCCGACGTGCGCCGCGCGGTGCTCCGAAGGATGGACAGGATCGACCCGCGCGCCGACACCCCGCTTCTCCGCGGGGCCTACGTCTTCAACATGGTCCTGCAGCACGAGTACCAGCACAACGAGACCATCCTGCAGACGCTGCAGTTGATGGAAGGAAAGCCGTATGCGGGAATTGGAGGAAAGCCGTATGCGGGATTGGGAGGGAATTGGTGTGGCGTGGGGCAGGGGAATGAACCGCAGGCTGACGACATGGTCCACTTCCCCGGCGGCGATGTCTTCGTCGGCACCGACGACCGGTCGCAGGCCTACGACAACGAGCGCCCGCGTACCCGCCTCCGCGTGGAACCCTTCCGCATCGACCGCCATCCCGTCGACAACGGCGCCTTCATGGACTTCATCGCGGCGGGCGGCTACCGGACCGACGCGCACTGGAGCAAGGCCGGGCTCGCGTGGCGCGCCGGGGAGCGTGCGGAAGCCCCCCTCTTCTGGTTCCGGCGGGACGGCGTGTGGTGGACCCGCGCGATGGGCGGCGAAGTGCCCGTCGACCCCGCGCTCCCGGTGTGCCACGTCTCCTGGTACGAGGCCGACGCGTTCGCGCGCAGGGCCGGGAAGCGCCTGCCCACCGAAGCCGAGTGGGAGGTTGCCGCGAGCTGGGATCCGGTCCGCGAGCGCGCCGTCCTCTACCCCTGGGGCGACGAACCCGCCACGCCAACGCACGCCAACCTGGACGCCGTCCGCTCCGGACCGGCCCGGCCTGGGAGCCATCCCGGCAACGTCTCGCCGCTCGGCTGCTACGGAATGATCGGCGACGTATGGGAATGGACGGCGTCCCGCTTTCTTCCCTATCCGGGATTCCAGGCCTTCCCGTACCGGGAATACTCGGAGGTGTTCTTCGGGGACGAATACCGGGTGCTGCGCGGAGGATCCTGGGCCACCCGCCCGGGCGCCATCCGCAACACCTTCCGCAACTGGGACTTTCCCCAGCGCCGGCAGATCTTCTCGGGGTTCAGGTGCGCGAGCGACGCGAAGAGCTAGACGAGCTGGCGCGCGGTCTGGCGCGCACGCCGAAGACCGTCTCGTCGCGCTACTTCTACGACGAGCGCGGATCGGAACTCTTCGAGGCCATCACCCGGCTTCCCGAGTACTACCTCACCCGCGCCGAGCGCGGGCTGTTGACGCGCATCGCACGCGGGCTGGTCGGGGAGGTGCAACCGCGCTCGCTGGTCGAGTTCGGAGCCGGGAGCGCGCGCAAGACCCGGATCCTGCTCAGCGCGATGACAGAGGGGGGAAGGGCCGCCGTCTACATTCCGGTCGATGTCAGCGAGGACTTCCTGTTCGACACGGCGCGGCGGCTCCGCGACGAATACCCAACGCTGAAGGTGCGCCCCGAGGTCGCGGACATGACGCGTGGCCTCCGGCCTGCGGCCCGGCCGCCGGTGCCCTGCATCTACACGCTTCTGGGAAGCACGATCGGCAACTTCACCCACGAGCAGGCTGTGCGCATGGTCGCCGGGTTGAGTTCGGGGATGCGCGACGGGGACGTGTTCCTGCTGGGCGCGGATCTCCAGCCGGGCCCCGGCAAGTCGCTCGAGTCACTCGAGGCGGCGTACAACGATGCCGCGGGAGTGACCGTGGAGTTCAACCGCAATCTGCTGCGGGTGCTCAACGCCCGTTTCGGCACCGATTTCGAACCTTCGCGCTTTCGCCACCGCGCCTGGTATGATGCCGCCAATGCGCGCATCGAGATGCACTTGGAGGCCCTGTCGGCGCATGCGGTGGCCTTGCCCGGCGGTCCGGTGATATCCTTTCGGGAAGGTGAGACGCTGCGCACCGAGATCAGCTGCAAGTACAACCGGGCGGCGGTCAGCTCGCTGCTGGAGCAGGCGGGTCTCGAGATGGTGCGCTGGTGGACGGACGAAGGGTGTCGATTCGCGCTGGCGCTGGGCGCCGTGACCTCGGGAGGAGGCTCTCCGTGAAGAAGATCGGGTTGGTGGGTGTCGGGATGTTCGCGCTGGTCATGTTGACGAGAATGTCCTTCGGGGGCGAGGCCTCAGCTGCGGGAGCGGCTTCGGTGGACCGGGTCGAGCCGACCCACGAGATCACCGCGCCAACCCCGGAGACGGAGGCTGCGGCCCCGGCCGGCGCGGCTCCGAACGGGCCGGCGGCCAGCAACGCACCCGCGGCCATCCCGCCGCCCGCCGCGGTCTCGACGTCCCCGATCGTGCAGGAAGCCCAGGAG
>VYDD01000380.1 GCA_009843625.1 Gammaproteobacteria bacterium
CTGTATCCGCTTCTGGATCCAGCGCCGGCTCGGCGGCACCAGCAGCGAGAACCCGACGACATCGGTGAGCAGCCCCGGGGTGAGCAGGAGCGCGCCTCCCAGCAGGATGCAGAGCCCGTCCATCAGCGTCCGTCCGGGTACGCCGCCCCGAGCCAGCCGCTGCTGGAACGACCATAGCGCGCGCAGCCCCTCGCGGCGCGCCAGCCACGCCCCCGCAACTCCCGTGAGCACGCAAAGCGACAGCGTGGGAAAAAGCCCGATTGCGCCTCCCAGGCGGATCAGGAGGAACAGCTCGAGCAGCGGGACCGCCACGAAGATGAGCGCGAGCCTGGACAGTATCGACATGGGAAGGCTCTACACCGGCGCGGTGATTCCGGTGCCGGGAGAGCCCGCCGAGATGCCGGGCCAACGCCGCCGAGCGGTCGCGCAGCAGGCCCACATCCCGCAACGCGCAGCTTGATCGGCAGCCTCGGCTTCGCTTACTTGCCGTATGGAGCAGACCTACTTCCGGAAGGGGTTCGGCCTGAAAACCCAGGTCAAACCCATCATCGACGCCGAGTACCACTCGCAGCTTGTGGATCGCATCCGCGCGCGCGGCTACACCGACGTCTTCGGCGACATCACCGTGCGCCTGGCGGAGGAGTTCGGGTTCTGCTACGGGGTCGACCGCGCCATCGACTACGCGTACGAGACCGTGACCAAGTTCCCCGGCAGGAACATCTACCTGGTCGGGGAGATCATCCACAACCCGCATGTGAACCAGCGCATGCGCGAGATGGGCATCCGCTTCCTTTATCCGCGCGAGGACCAGAGCTTCGACTTCGCGCACCTCACGCCCAGGGATGTGGTCCTGATTCCGGCGTTCGGCGTTACGCGCCACGACTTCGGCACGCTACGCGATATCGGGTGCCTCCTGGTGGATACCACGTGCGGCTCCGTGCTGAACGTGTGGAAGCGGGTCGAGCGGTACGCGCGCGACGGCTTCACGGCCATCGTCCACGGCAAGTACACGCACGAGGAGTCCCGCGCGACCGCGTCCCAGGTGACCCTGTACGACGGCGGCAAGTACCTGATCGTGCGCAACATGGAGGAGGCGGAGCTGGTGTGCGACTACATCGCGCACCGTCCCGGGAGCCTGTCGGCCGAGGAGTTCGTCGAGCACTTCCGCGACAAGGCTACGCCCGGGTTCGACCCTGAGCTGGACCTGAGCAAGGTCGGAGTCGCGAACCAGACTACCATGCTGGCCAACGAGTCGCTGGCGATCGCCGGCAGAATTCGCGAGGCGATGGTGGAGGGAAACGGGGAGGAGTACGCCAGCGAGCGCTTTCGCTCCTTCGACACCATCTGCTCGGCAACCCAGGAGCGGCAGGACGCGGTAGAGGCGATGATGTCGCAGCCGCCGGACGTGATGATCGTGATCGGCGGCTACAACTCGTCGAACACCAACCACCTGGCCGCCATGTGCCGCGAGTACACCGTGACCTACCACATCGAGGACGCGGTGTGCATCGACGCGACGACGGGCCTGGTGCGCCACAAGCCCGAACTCGACCCGCACGCGCCCGAAGTGGTCGCCCGCGACTGGCTCCCCGAGGGTTCGTTCGAGCTAGGCATCACGGCCGGCGCCTCCACCCCGAACAACAAGATCGGCGAGGCGCTGGCGCGCGTGCTGGCGATCCGGGGGGAGTTGCCGACAGAAGAAGCGGCTGACCAAGCCGGCAACGGTACACGCGTGCCGCGGGTGCTGCCGCAGGCCGGGAGCCGTTCGGCCTCTCCCTAGATGTGAATCGCCCTTCCCAGCGCTGACAGCGCGCCTTCCGCCACGGCCTCGGAGAGGGTCGGGTGCGGGTGCATCGCCTTCTCCATCTCCTCGACGGTCGCCTCCAGGTGGCGTCCAACCACGAACTCGGCGATGAGTTCGGTGGCGCCCGGACCCACGATGTGCGCGCCCAGGATCTCCGAGTAGCGCTTGTCGCGGATCACCTTCAGGAATCCCTCCGAGTCGCCCGCCGCCAGCGCGCGCCCGTTGCCCACCCACGGGAACCTGCCCACCTCGATGTCGTGTCCGGCTTCTCGGGCCTGGGCCTCCGTGAGCCCCACGGACGCCACTTCCGGGTGGCAGTAGGTGCAGTTGGGGATGTTGCTGTAGTCGACGGTCCCGTGTCCGGCTCCGGCGATGTGCTCCACCGCCACTATGCCCTCATGCGAGCCCTTGTGCGCGAGCAGGGGCGGTCCCGCGCAGTCGCCGATCGCGAAGATGCCGGGCACGCTGGTCTCCATGTGCTCGCTGACCTCGACAAAACCGTCGCTGGTGGTGGCCACTCCGGCCCTCTCCAGGCCGATGTCCTCGATGTTGGGGATGCGCCCGACGGCCGAAAGGACGTAGTCGGCCTCAAGGACCCGCTCTTCCCCGCCGCCCTCCTGCACCGTGAGGCGGACGCCGCCGTCGTGGATTTCGGTGTTCTGGAGGGCCGTGCTGGTGAGGATCTTCATCCCCCGCCGCTTGTAGCTCCTGGCCACCGCCTCCGAGACCTCTTCATCCTCCACGGGAAGAATGCGGTCGAGCATCTCGACCACCGTGACCTTCGAGCCGTACGCGGCGTAGATGTCCGCGAACTCGATGCCCACGGCGCCCGCGCCCACGACGACCAGGTGCCCCGGGGCGTCGGACTGGAAGAGGGCGTGCGTGGACGACCAGACGCGCTCGCCGTCGATGACGAGCACGGGGATGTCGCGGGGCCGGGAGCCAGTGGCGATGATGACGTTGCGTCCGTGGTAGCGCTGCGATTCGCCGTCCTCGCCCCGCACCTCGACGGTGCCCCCTCCGGCCAGCCGGCCGTAGCCCTTGATGTGGGTAACACCGTTCTTCTTGAACAGATGGCCGATGCCGCGCACCAGCCGCGAGGCGACGTTGCGGCTGCGCTTCTGGGCGGGACCCAGATCCACCCCCATCTCGCCCAGCATGATGCCGTGCTGCTTCGCCTTCTTCAGCTGGCCGACCAGCAGCGCGCTGGAGAGCAGGGCCTTGGTGGGAATGCAGCCCACGTTCAGGCACACCCCGCCCAGCTCCTCGTACTCGACGCAGGCGGCGCTCAGCCCGAGCTGGGCCGCGCGGATGGCCGCGACGTAGCCGCCCGGGCCGCTGCCGATGACGATCACGTCGAAGTTCTTTTCGGCGTCGGTCACTTCTTCACCTCCGATTCAGTGCGGGAACCCCGAGAAGTGTAGGGGAGCCGGTGCGGGTTGCAACCCCCGTGCCGGGCTGCTTTGTGCGTTGCCGCAGGCTTGTTATATTGCGCGTTCTTCGGGACGTGGCGCAGTCCGGTAGCGCACCTGAATGGGGTTCAGGGGGTCGCCGGTTCGAATCCGGCCGTCCCGATTTTTCGGGTCAGGAGTGTCGCGGACACGACGTTACTTCGTCCGGCAAGGAGCGCCTCATGCGGTTGCACCTGAGTGTTCTCCCGGTTTTTCTCGCCTTGTACCTCGGATCGCCCGTCCTCTCCCTCGTGGGCAGTCCCCCTCCCGCCCAGGCCAGCGCGGGCGCGGTTTCGGTCGGCTTCAGCCACCTGTGTACCCTGGGAGGGGACGGGGCCGCAAGCTGCTGGGGTACCAACACCTACGGGCAACTGGGCGATGGCGGCACGGTCGACCGCGCCGAGCCGGCCCCGGTATCCGGCGGCTTGAGTCTCCAGTCGATCTCGGTTGGGCACGGGCACGCCTGCGGGGTGACGGCCGAGGGCGCGGTCCACTGCTGGGGCAGAAACGGGTACGGCGAACTGGGTGACGGCTCCACCACCGACCGCGCCGAACCGGTCCGCGTGGCCGGAGACATGACCTTCGCGGCGGTGGCGGCCGGCACCAACCACACCTGCGCGCTCACCGGCGACGGCGAGGCGTACTGCTGGGGGCTCAACAGTTCGGCGCAGCTGGGCGTGACGGCGGGCACCCCGAGCCTCGAGCCGGTGCGGGTTCCGGTGGACACCGAGTTCGAGTCCATTACCGCCGGCGTCGATCACACCTGCGCGCTGGCCGGAAACGGACGAGCCACCTGCTGGGGCTCGAACGACATGGGCGAACTGGGCGACAGCACCCGCGCCCTGGGCTCGGCGCAGCCCGCCGAGGTGGATGGTCCGAGATACGACGTGCTCTCCGCCGGCAGCAACCGCACCTGCGGGGTCACCGGCGGCGGCGACGCCTACTGCTGGGGCAACAACAACTACGGCGTGCTGGGGGACGGAACCGAGGAGCGCCGGGGCGGCCCCACCGAGGTGGCCGGCGGGCATGACTTCTCCACCATCTCCGCCGGCGGCGTGCACACCTGCGCGCTCAACGACGACGGCGAGGCGTACTGCTGGGGGCTCAACACCTTCGGCCAGTTGGGCGACGGCTCGACCGACAACGCACTGGAGCCGGTCGCGGTCGCGGGCGGGCACACCTTCGAGTCGATTTCGTCGGGCAATTACGGCACCTGCGCGCTGACCGCCGCGGGCGAGGTCTACTGCTGGGGCCGGGTGGCCGGAATGGCCGGCTACGAGGAGGGCGAGGGGTCGATGACCGAGCCCACGCTGGTGGGCGGCGGGTCGTCTTCCGGTGAGACGGGCGCCGCGGGGACCGCAGACGCTGCTCCGGACGCGGCGGACAATGGCCGCGACTGGGCTGCGCTGGCCGCATCCTTCGGCGGCCTCTCCGCGCAGACCCCCGTGCGGACGGTCCAGCCCGGAGCCCCCGGTGAGGCCACGCGCGTGCTTGAGCCGGGCGAACTCGACGGCACCGAGCTTCCTCTGCACACGGAAGCCGATCTTCGCTTCATGCGCGGGATGATCCCGCATCACGCCCAGGCGCTGGATATGGTGGAGCTGCTCCGCGACCGCACGTCCAACCCGCGGCTGCATCGTCTGGCTCTGCGTATCGAGATCTCGCAGAAGGACGAGATCGTGATGATGGAGCGCTGGCTGCGCGAGCGGGGCGAGGACGCCCCTGCGGGCATGGCGCACCACGGACACGACGGCATGATGGAGCTCATGCCGGGGATGCTCACGCCGGAACAGATGGCGCAATTGGCAGAGGCGCGCGATGCCGAATTCGACCGCCTCTTCCTGGAGTTCATGATCAGCCACCACGAGGGCGCGCTGGTCATGGTCGAGGCATTGTTCGCGAGCCCCGGCGCGGGACAGGGGTCGGCCATCTACCACTTCGCGTCGGATGTGGAGGCGGACCAGGAGATGGAGATCCGGCGCATGCGCGCGCTCCTGGAGAGTGGCGACTGAGGTGATTCACGTCCGCGCCACCCGACTCGGGCCCGGCGCGGAACCAGAAGGGAGAAGGGGACGATGAAGAAGCGGCTTCAGATCGATCGAGGACCGATGGGAATGCGCACGCTGTGGATGGGCATCATGCTTGCGGCGCTTTCGCTGCCGGCGCATGCGGCCGCCCAGGCCGTGCCGCCCGGTCAGCCGCGGCCCGAGGAGCTCGCCGAGGTGCGCACCGACTCTCTCGCCGAGCCCGCCCTTCCCGCCTTCGACTGGGACATCCTGGACCCGCGGGTGAACCTGGCCGCGGGCTGGCTGGACGCCGAGAGCGCCATCTGGAACCTGGAGCTGGTGGCGACCACGCCGCGTCCGGAAGGCTTCTTCAACCCCGAGACGCCGCGCCAGGGTGCCGGTTTCTCCAACACGGACCTCGCCTTCCAGGGGAATTACCTCTTCCAGGGCAACTACAACGGCTTTCAGGTCTACGACATCTCCGACCCCGGCAACATCGAGCTGCACGTGGCGGTCGTGTGTCCCGGCGGCCAGGGCGATGTGTCCATCTACGGCGACCTCCTGTTCATGTCCGCGCAGGAGACCCGCGGCCGCCTCGACTGTGGCACCGAGGGCGTCCAGGACAGCGTCAGCGTCGAGCGCTTCCGCGGGGTGCGCGTCTTCGACCTGTCGAACCTGGAAGCGCCCCGCCAGGTGGCGGCGGTGCAGACCTGCCGCGGTTCCCACACCCACACGGTGGTCACCGATCCTGACGACGACGAGAACGTGTACGTCTACGTCTCCGGCACCTCGGGGGTGCGTCCCGCGGACGAGTTGCCCGGGTGCTCGGGGCTGCCCCCGGAGGAGGATCCCAACACCTCGTACTTCCGCATCGAGGTGATCCAGGTGCCGCTGGCAAACCCGGCCGCCGCCGAAATCGTCAGCATGCCGCGCATCTTCGCCGATCCCGAGACCGGCGAGTACGGCGGCCTCTGGCAGGGGGGCGACCACGGCGAGGGCACGCAGGAGTCCCGCCTCACCAACCAGTGCCACGACATCACGGTCTACCCTGAGATCGGGCTTGGCGCCGGCGCGTGCGCGGGGAACGGCATCCTGCTCGACATCTCCGACCCGGTGAACCCGGTGCGCCTCGACGAAGTGGTGGACCCCAACTTCGCCTACTGGCACTCGGCCACCTTCAACAACGACGGCACCAAGATCCTCTTCACCGACGAGTGGGGCGGAGGAGGCCAGCCCCGCTGCCGCTCCACCGATCCGCCCGACTGGGGCGCGAACGCCATCTTCGAAATCGTCGATGGGCAGATGGAGCTCGCCGGCTACTACAAGCTGCCGGTGCCTCAGAGCGAGCTGGAGAACTGCGTTGCCCACAACGGCGCCGTCATCCCGGTGCCCGGACGCGACATCATGGTGCAGGCGTGGTACCAGGGCGGCCTGTCGATGCTCGACTTCACCGACGCATCCGACCCCGTCGAGATCGCCTTCTTCGACCGCGGCCCGCTGAGCGAGGAAGAGATGTACACCGGCGGCTACTGGTCCACCTACTGGAACAACGGCTTCATCTACGGCGCCGAGATCACGCGCGGCCTCGACGTCTTCCGCCTGTCGCCCAGCGAGCATCTTTCCCAGAACGAGATCGACGCCGCCAACATGGTGCAGGTGGAGGAGTTCAACGCCCAGTTGCAGCCGATGTTCACCTGGCCCGCCCACCCCGCCGTGGCGGGATCGTACCTCGACCAGCTTGAGCGCGCCGGCGACATCCAGCCCTCGCTGCTGCAGCGATCGCGGGAGGTGCTGGCTGCCGCCTCATCCTCGCCCGGCGCCGACGTGGCCGCTCAACTGCGGGAGACCGCGGCCACCCTGGATGCCAATGCCGACGAAGTGAACGCCGGCGAGCGGCTGGGCGACGCGCCCCGCCAACGCTGGCTTGCACAGGCCATGCGGGAGCTGGCGGCGTCGATGGACTAGGGGGCAAAGACGAACACTCCTGTTCCGGAGGAGGAGCGGCGAAGGGCACGAAGGAACGTCCGCTGCTGCGGCTGGATCACTCGGTAGCAAACGAGACTTGTCGTGCCTGATCCGTATCTTGTGTTCGAGGTCCAAGAGGAGTGGCTCCTCGACGAACCCGAAGAGGAGATGGGGAGCAAGAAGAAGTTCTGGTATCGCCGTGAACCAGATGGAGTCGAGTGGCTCTTCAAGTTTCCTCGTCCTGACACAGGTGAACACTGGGCGGAGAAGATTGCGGCCGAGGTGGCCGGTCTCTTGGGAATCCCGCATGCCCGGGTCGAACTCGCGCAATTCGGCGATGATCGAGGATCTGTCTCCGAGTCGTTCACGCCGAGGGGGTACGAGCTGGTCCACGGCAATCAGCTACTACGTTGGGCGTCTTCCGGGTACGATCCAGACAAGACATTCGGACAAAGGGAACATACTCTCGAGAACGTTTTCGGTGTGGTGGACAGATTATTCATGACTGATGAAGCCAGGATTCGCCGCAAGCGGCAGATCGCCGAATACCTGGTGCTGGACGCGTTGATCGGGAACACGGATCGGCATCATGAGAACTGGGGGGTTGTCAGGCGCCGCAAAGAGGATCAGTGGCGAGGCGGCATCGCACCGTCGTTCGACCATGCATCGTCGCTTGGCAGGGAGCTCCGGGACGAACGCCGACGTATACTGTTGGAGGAAAGCGAGGTGGGGAGATACGTTGAGAGAGGACGTGGAGCTGTGTTCTGGTCAGGTGATGAGCGAAAGGGACCGAGTCCGCTTGAACTGGTGCGGAGAGCAATTCTCGTGTATGACGACCTCTTCCGGCCGGCACTGGACAGGCTCAAGGACGTGGATCTGTCTCGCATGAATCGGCTGATCGACCGTGTCCCGGAGGGCTGGATGTCCTTGTCAGGCCACGAGTTTGCGGTCGCGATGGTAGGCTACAACGTCGAGCAGCTACGGGTACTTTAGCTAATGAGCAAGAGAACGCTTTACCTGGCATGGCGCGACGCGGGAAACAGCAGGGAGTGGTTCCCGGTTGGCCGACTCGATGCGGATGTCCGGCGTCCAAGCTATCGTT
>VYDD01000484.1:0-7541 GCA_009843625.1 Gammaproteobacteria bacterium
CCCCTCAGGCGAGTAGTCGCGGAGGACGCAATCTCGTCGCGGATGACGTTGATTACCCCGCCTAGCGCATAGCACCCGTAGAGCAGCGCGCCCGGACCCCGCACAACCTCGATCCGCCTTGCCGACGACGGATCGAGCGCGGTGGTGTGGTCCGCGCCCTGGCTGGAGGCATCGCCCACCGCACTCCCGTCCTCGAGCATTAATACCCGATCGCCGCTTAGTCCCCGGATCACCGGTTGCGCAACCGATGGACCCATCCTGGTGGCAGCCAGCCCCGGCATCGACGCCAGCGTCCCCGCGACGGTAGCCGTCATCTGGCGCTGCAGGTCGTCGCCCGCCATTACGCTGACCGGCCGAAGCGCCTCGGCCGCGGCGCGCTCGCTGATCGTGGCCGTCACCACCAGGTTCTCCAGCGCAATGGGCGACGGCGTCAACTCGATCACGACCTCGGCCGCCTCGGCCACGGCCCGGCGCGCGCTCTCGGTCCCCACGGTCACGACGGCGGTGGCGCCCCGGTATCCCAGACGATCGGCCCGAAGGATGTACGCGCCTGCGGCCAGCCCGGTGAGGTGGAAGTTCCCGTCCCCCCGGGTCACCGCCCTGGTGTCCCTCCCGACCACCGACACGTGCGCTCCCGCCAGAGGCTCGCCGGTCTGCGCGTCGCGCACATTCCCCTCGAACACGTATCCCTGGTCCGTCTCCTGCGCGGAGACCCGGGGAACCGCGAGCGCGGGAGCTATCGCAAGACACAAGACGAACGCCAGCGGACTCCGGCGGACTCCGTCGACAAACGCATGCGCCGCCCGGGAAGGGACGAGCGCTACCGAGGCTGCGCTCAGAAGTCGTACCTCACTCTCGCTACCAGCATCCGGCCGATCTCCGGCGCTCCCACGAACTCCCGGTGCAGGTTGTTGAGGACGTTGTTCGCCGTCAGCGAAACCTGGGTGCCGGGCTGGAAGGGGAGCCGGTATCCGACCAGGACATCCAGAATGCCGTATCCGTCCACGTCACCCCTGTACACGCCCGAGTTCATCGGAAAGGCGGTGGTCATCCGCAGCCGTCCACCAAAGGAGAATCCTGCGGCCCGGTCGTCGAAGGTAAACCCCACCGATCCTTTGTGATTGGGGGCATTGAGCGCGATGTCGTCCGAACTGGTGCACTGGCCGTCTTCGTTGAAATCGAAGCATTCGTCGCTCTGGAAGGAGTAGTTCGCGTCGATCCGCAATCGGTCCGATGCAATAATCTGCGCAGAAAGGTCTGCCCCCCAGTAATCCACCTCGCCGAAGTTCCGATACGTGACGATGAGGTCCGCGGACTCCGACTGATCCGGCACGACGGTGCCCACCGGCGCCGAAGCGAGCAACTCGGCGATCCCCAGGGCATCGGCCTGCGTGATGCGGCCCGCGCGGATAAGCGGGGTCAGGCGATGGACGATGAACGCCCCGGTGCTGGCGGGATCGAGGAACACGTTCGGCGTGATGATCTGCAGCGGGCCGATGAAGTCCTGCACCCTGCTGAAATAGGCGTCCACGGACAGGAGCACCCGGTCCTTGATCAGACCCTTGTAGCCGACCTCGTAGGTATTGTTGATGGTCGAAGCGAGTTCGGCCCTGTCTTCCGCGGGCGAGTTGTGCAGCGGGAACCTCATGGAAGGATCGGTGGCCGACTGGTCCAGGAGGCGGAGCACCGTGCCGAGCGCGGGATCCCTGGGGCGGGCGCCCGGGTTTTTCAGGAAATTGACGAGCGGCGCCGTGCGGGGATTGAGAGAAGGCAGCAACTGGAGGAGCGCCTCCCAGAGGAACGCCGCGTTTGCCGGGACAGGGCCGGCAACCACGGGTGAGCGCATGCAGTAGGACATGACGCCGTCCGGGCACCGAGCCCCGAAGGTGAAGCCACCCGAAGGCGCGCTGAGCGCGCGGATGTTGTAGCTGATGTCACCCGCCACCGGGACTCGGGCCGCGATGATGTCCAGAAAGAGATTGGTGGTGGTCGGAGTCGCGAAGGCCCGATTGTAGGTGAGGCGGAAGTTCTGGTTGTCGGCCGGGCGCAACACGAGGGCCGCGCGAGGGGAGATGTTCACGCCCGCAAGGCGGTTGTGATCGTCCAGTCGGATCGCCGTGACCAGGTCCACCCGGTCGCCCAGAGACGTCTCCGAGTGCAGATACGTGCCGGCTTCGGAGACGATGTCGTCGTCCTCGTTCCGTCCGAAGATCGTACCCCCGGTGCGCGGCTCGGTCCGCTGCCAGTCGACGCCGTAGATGAAGCTCTGCCAGGATCCGACATCGAAGCTGTATTGGAACTGGGCCGCCATGGTGCGCGACTGGTCCACCACCGGGTTGCCGGTCCGCAGCAGGAATGTTCCCGTTTCAGCCGATCCCCCCGTTGCGGTGCTCCCCGAGTTCGTCTGGTTCAGGAACGCCTGGGCGAAGAGCCTACCCTTCGTCAGGCGGGTCTGGACGAAGTCGTAGCCCCAGTTTTTCACCTGGCTGCCACCGATCCGCGTCATTGAGATGCCGCTGCCGATCTTGCTGGTTCCGGTATTCAGGATGAACGCGCCGTCATCGCCGAAGCGCACATCGAACCGGGCATCGGCACTGTATCGCGACGTTTCATAGTCGCGAGAGACGATCTCGAACGGGTCGTCATACTCCCAGTCGTTCCCGCTCTGGTACTGCCCCGAGATCTTGACGCCGAAGTTCTCGGAAGCAGCATGGGCGGAGCGGAACTGGGCGTGGAAGACCGAACGTTCACCTCCCGCCAGTGAAATGGTGGAGCCCTGCCTGTCGAGCGGCGACGAAGTGATGAGATGCATCACGCCGCTCGATGCGTTCGGGCCGTAGAGCGCGGCTCCCGGGCCCAGTGAGACCTCGATTCGCTCGATGTCCAGATCTGTCGTCGGGAACAGACTGTACGCATTGAATCGAAGAGAAGGAATGCGCGCATAGCGGTTGTCGATGATCGTCAGGAGCGAGCCGGAGGACACGTTGTTGAACCCCCGCGCCACAACCGCTGCCCGACTCAGTCCGGTCTGGGCCGCGTCGATCCCGGGCAGCGTTCGCACGTGTTCCGCAACGGTGACCGCCGCCCTTCGCGCCACTTCGCTGGACGAAACGGTGGAAATCGACGCCGGCGCGTCGAGCGCCTTCTCCTGACGGCGCGACGCCGTGACGACGATGGGATTGAGGAGCAGCGCCTGCGAGCGCAGCGACACGGAAACTTCCGCAGTGGCGCCGGCGTCCACTTCGACACCATCGACCCGGGTGGTTTCGTATCCGATCAGCGTGATGACGAGGGTGTGCGACCCCGGAGCCACGTCAAGGCTGAAACTTCCTGCCTGGTTGGTCGCGATCGGCTCCGCGGCCCCGAGCACCTCCACTTCCGCGTCGGAAAGGGCCTCTCCCGTTTCGGCGTCCGTGACCTGGCCCGTGATCGTCCCCTGTTGAGCCTGGGCACCTGCCGGAATGACACCTGTTGCAGCGAACGCAAGAGCGGATGCCAGAAAAACGAGACCTTCAAGCCGTGATCGAGTTCTCATTGGACTCCATCCTCGCGTCCTGGGCCGCATGCGGCGGGATCCGCAGGCATCCTGGCCCACACAGGTGCCATTCTTCCAGCTGTCAACACAGGAAGGTAAAGGCCAACACCGCTGACGGCGAACCCCGCGCGCCATGCCCAACGCAGGGGCAGACGAGCGATGTTGTGGTCCCGCAGAACAGGGGTTAGGCTAGCTGTTCCGACCCTCGACGACACGATGGTTGAACGATGCCAAGCGATTCCACTAACGGAAATGCCCGACCCAGGTGGCGTGGCTACGCGCAGCTGGTCCTTATCGCGGTTCTGGCTGTAGTCGCCCTGCGCCTGGCCCGGGCCCCGGCACGAGTCGAGGTCGACGTGGGTGCCGGTGCCGCGGTCGAATCCGGGACGCCCACGGTCAGCACATTCGACCCGGTCGCAACCGAACAGTCGATGACCGTGGAACTTACCGGTACGGTCGCACTCGGGGATCGCGTCTCGGTGATGGCCGAAGTCGGAGGCCGCGTGACCTGGGTATCGCCGGAGTTCACCAACGGGGGAAGACTCGCGGCGGACGAGCCCTTCGTGAGGATCGATACGGCCAGGTACTCCCTGGAGGTACAGGCCGCACAGAACGCGGTTGCGGAGGCCGAGGCCCGGCTGTCGGCGCAGCCCGGGCCCGGAACCGAAGCTGCGCTTGAGAGCGCTCGAACCGCACTGCGTCTGGCCGAGCTCGAGCTCAGCCGCACCGAAATCTCCTTGCCCTACGAGGCTCGCGTGATCACCGCGGACGTGAGCGTGGGCGAGCTGGTCGGCCCGCCGGAGCTTGTCGGCCCTCAGGCGGTGCTGGGCATCGTCTACAGCACCGAAGCACTGGAGGTCAATGCACCGATCGAAGTGGCCGATCTGGCCTATCTGGCCCCGGCGGTCGGCCGCTCCGCCCAGGTATCGACGGTGTCCGGCGTTCATGCTGCGAGGATTGTCCGTGTCTCATCCGTGCTTGCGCCGAGGACGCGTCTGTCGACGATCTTCCTGCGGTTCTCGCCCGCTCAGCGCGCCAGCTCGCTGCCTCTGCCGAACAGCTTCGCCGAAGTTGAGATCGAGGGCCCCCCATACCGAAACGTCTATCTGCTGCCGGAATCGGTTCTGCAGCAGGACGACGCCGTGTGGGTTGTCGAAAACGGTGCCCTGCGCCGGTTTGTGCCCAACGCGATCGGGTGGACCAGCGAGGGTCTGGTGGTCGAGGCATTTGACGCGGCCGACGGCATCGTCGTCGGCGCCCTGCCTGGAGCACGGGAAGGACTGGCGGTCGAGCTGGCGGGCGCAGGGCCTTAGCAGTCCGTGGAAAAAGGAACCCGATAGTCACTGTGAAGAACGGGCTGATCGCATACTTCGCCGGAAATCCGGTCGCCGCGAATCTCCTTATGGTGTTCTTCATCGTCGGCGGCCTGATCGCGGGCTCCAACCTCCCTGTCCAGAACTTCCCGGAGATCGACCTCCGCAGCGTCACCGTCTCCGTCAGGTCGCCCGGTTCCTCGCCCAGGGAGGTTCGGGAGGACATCGTACGGCGGCTCGAGGAAAACGTGATCGGTCTGCCAGGGGTCGACCGTGTCGTTGCAACGGCCTATGAAGGGCTCGCCCAGGTCACGGTCGAACTCGCCACCTTTGCGGACGCCACCGCCGTTCTGAACGACGTCGAGAACGCCGTGGACCGCATCGAGAATTTTCCGCCGCTTTCCGCGGAACAGCCCGAGATCGAGTACGGCCGGGTGGAGATCGAGGTTCTGACGCTCTCCGTCTCGTCCGCATCGGCCACCGAGAACGAATTGCGGCTGGCCGCCCAGGCGTTGCGGGAAGGGCTGCTCGAGCTGCCGTCCGTTTCCCAGGTGACGCTGCTCGGCACGCGGGATCGTGAGATTTCAATCGAGCTGAGCGAGGTGGAGCTGCGCCGCAACGGACTCTCCATCAACCAGATCACGGATGCGATTCGGCGCGCCTCCCTGAATTTGACCTTTGGCGAACTGCGTACGGACGCCGGAGGCCTCGTGCTGCACACCGTCTCGAAGCGGCAGTTCGGCGAGGAGTTCGAGGACATTCCGGTGATCACGCGTCTCGATGGCTCGATTCTCACCGTGGGCGAGGTTGCCGAGATTCGTGACGGGTTCGTGG
Organism: Gammaproteobacteria bacterium; assembly: GCA_009843625.1. Lineage (GTDB taxonomy): Bacteria > Gemmatimonadota > Gemmatimonadetes > Longimicrobiales > Gaopeijiaceae > BD2-11. The sequence goes on from VYDD01000484.1 coordinate 5,683, forward strand.
ACGAAGACATCATCACCCGAGTCGATGGAGACCCCGCCATACTGGTTCGCGTCGACGCGGCCGGGCAGCAGTCGATCGTAACCATGGGCGAGGACATCAGAAGCTGGCTTGCGAGCTACCAACCTCCTCCGAACGTCGAAATCGGCATCTGGAGCGACCGGGCGGGCGATGCCGTCGACACGATATCGTCGATCGTCGGAAACGCAGTGGTGGGCACGATACTGGTCCTGCTTTGCCTTGTCGTGTTCTTCGACCTTCGTGTGGCCACCTGGGTCACCCTGGGCATCCCTCTGTCCTTTCTGGGTTCCCTGATCTTCTTCGGAATGAGTGGCCTCACGCTCAATCTGGGAACGATCTTCGCCTTCTTCCTCATGGTGGGGATCGTCGTGGACGACGCGGTGGTCGTCGGCGACAGCATCGCGGCCGAACGAGAGGGCGGGAAGGACGCACTTGAGGCCGCGGTGTCGGGAGCACGCGCGATGGTGGGGCCCATCACGATCGGCGCGGTAACCACAATGCTCGCCTTCATCCCGCTGCTCTTCATCACCCCCGCTCGACTCCAGATCGTCAACGTGTTTCCGTACGTGGCGCTCTTCGTCCTGACGGTCTCGCTGATCGAGGCATTCTTCATATTGCCGGCCCACCTGTCCCATCCGGGGCGCTGGAGCCTGCCGCCGCTGTCAGACATTCAGCATCGGGCACACGTTCGCCTGCAGGCGGTTCGCGACATGATCGTAGTGCCCGCCGTCTCCTGGTCCGTTCGCCGCCTCTGGTTTGCGCCCGTCCTCGGAATCCTGCTCGTCCTCTTCGCACTAGTGCTGCTCCGAGCCGACGTCGTGCGCATCGTCTACTTCGACGAAATACTCAATACCTCCGAGAACATTCAGGCCGATCTCACGCTGCCCGTGGGCACGCCGTTCGAGGTAACGCTCGCCGCTGCGGAGCGATTCTCCGACGCGGCCCTGGCGGTGAATGAACAGGGCGAAGGAACGTCGGTCGAGGCGGTCAGCATCATGGCCGGCAACGTCCTCTCGCGTCGAAGAGCCGAACCTGGTCCCAACAGAAGCCACCTGGCATCCGTAGTGGTCCATCTGCATGAGCGGCCGATCCGGCGCATGTCAGTACTGGGGATCACGCATCAATGGCGTGAGAACATCGGCGATGTGTCGTACCTGGAAAGCGTGGCCTACTACACGCAGCGCACGCAGTCCGAGTCGGGCGTGGCCTACGCCCTGAAGCACGACGACCTGGACAGCCTGCGAGCCGCCACGAACGAGCTGACCGCATCGATGGCGTCCATGCCGGGGATATACGGAATCTCCGACAATCTGGTGCTGGGCAAGCGTCAATTCGAAATCGAACTGACTCCCGCGGGAAAGGCGGCGGGGTTGACGCCCGCGGGGATAGGGGTACAGCTCCGTGCCAGTTTCCATGGGGCGGAGGTCCAGCGCATTCAGCGCGGGCACGATGAGATCAGGGTGATGGTGAGATACCCCAGGGAACGGCGCCAAAGCATGCGCGAGCTTGAGAGCGAACGGATCCATCGGCCCGGCACCGGGGAGAATCGCGCCAGCCCGCCCCCTGCGGCATCCGGAGGAGAGGTCCCCCTCTCAACGGTGGCCGATCTGAGCGAGCGGCGCGAACTGGCTGCATTGTTCAGCATCGACGGCCAGCAGACCGCCCTCGTGAGCGCCGAAGCCGACCCTGCACTGCTGACGCCCCTTCAGGCCAGGCGCGAGATAAACGAGAGCTTTGTTCCGGAGCTGCTCGAGAGATACCGGAATCTCCGAATCGAACCCCACGGCAGCGCCCGCACGGAGGGCAACCTGCTTGGGACCCTGGCCGTGCTGGTTCCCCTG
>VYDD01000484.1:7551-8308 GCA_009843625.1 Gammaproteobacteria bacterium
TGTATGTCCTGATCGCTGCCTTCCTCCGCAGCTACTGGAAGCCCGTGATCGCCGTGGCCGGCATTCCGATCGCATTCTCGGGAGCGGTCATGAGTCACTGGATTCTGGGATGGGACTTCAGCGCCATGTCGCTGTTCGGGGTGATCGGAGTCGCGGGCGTCATCGTGAACGACGCGCTCGTGCTGATGGATCGCTACAACGTGCTGCGTCGCGGGAAAACGATGTTTCCGGCGATCGCCGCCGCATCCGCTGCAACCCGCCATCGTTTCCGGGCCGTGTTCCTGACCAGCCTGACCACGATCCTGGCGCTCGCACCACTGCTCTACATGCGGAGCGAGGAGCTGATGATTCTCGTGCCGTTCGTCGTGAGCATGCTCGGCGGCCTGGTATTCGCCAGCTTCTTCATACTCTTGCTGCTGCCGTCGCTGGTCATGATTGCGGAGGCCAAGGCGGAATAGGCCTGGTTGGAACACCGGTGTTCAACGGCAGACGCGTCCCGATTGCCGAGACCACAGTGCTGAGGGCCATGACCGCGACACGGATTTGTCGGAGCCTCTGGCTGGTTGGCGTCCTTGCCGCCGCCACGCTTTTCCCGGCTCCGGCTTTCTCCCAGGTCCCCGCAGAGACGGAAGCCCGCCTCCGTTCCATCTTCGAGGCGAGGGACTTTGACGCCCGCCCGTTCCAGGCGACCTGGCTGCCCGATGGATCCGGATACACGACTCAGGAGCCCCCCTCGGGCGGGTTGCAGCCGGAGTTG
>VYDD01000135.1 GCA_009843625.1 Gammaproteobacteria bacterium
ACGCCCCCGGAATGCGCATGTGCCTGGAGGCGATCTGGGGCTTCAACGTCGAGACCATCAACTGCGTCGGCTACGACCACAACTGGGTGCGCGGCTACACCTACGCCCAGGATCACCAGCCGCTCCTGCCCAGGGGCACGATTCTCCACATCGTCGGCTACATGGACACCTCCGAGGAGAACCGGAACGTGCCCGACACCCGCAACTGGCAGGGCTCGGGCAACCGGTCGGTGGCGAACATGTTCATCGACCTCGGGATGCGGGTCCAACTCACCGACGAGCAGTTCGTGGAGGAGATGGCGAGGCGGAGGGAGCGGTTGGGCCTCGGGCCTAACGATCACGTGATCGGCTGCCCGCTGTGCATGGTCGTTCCGGAGAACGGGAATCCGCGCTACTACGCAGATGCGGATGCGGCGGCTGCGGATGGCGCGCGATCCGGGTCCACGGGCAATCCGCCGCCGGACTCCCGTAACCGATAGCGGCGTGAAGGTGAGCATGAGTGCCCGCCGGGATCGCGTGACGGGCGGCAGCGGGCTTGGGCTCCGCGCGACCATCCCGATGTTGTCGGCGACATCGGTGAACGTTCGAGCGACGCGTGGCATCGGGACCGGGCTCCGCGCCGCATCGAGGGTGAGCCGTAGCGTCGCCGCGCTCCGCGCCGTAGTCAGGCTAAGGTGTGGCGTCGCGGTGCTTGTGCTCGTCGCCGCCGCGTGGGCCTCCGACTCCGCTGCGCAGACCTACTCCCACGGGCAGAACGTGGCTCCGGCGTTCGAGGGCTGGGAGAGGAACGAAGACGGCTCGTTCAACTTCCTGTTCGGCTACATGAACCGGAACTGGCTCGAGGAAATCGATGTGCCTGTGGGGGAGGACAACGCGTTCTCGCCCGGCCAGCCCGACCGCGGCCAGCCGACCCACTTCCTCCCCCGCCGCAACCGCTTCGTGTTCAAGGTCCGTGTCCCGTCCGACTGGGGCGACCAGGAACTCGTGTGGACCCTCACCAGCAACGGGGTCACCGAGCGAGCCTACGCGACCCTGCGCCCCGACTACGTCGTGGACAACACGGTCGTCATGTCCGAGACCGGCGCCCTGGGGGCCGGCTCCAGCAGCCCGGAGATGCGGGCCAACCAGCCCCCGACCATCGCGCTTGAGGGGCCGGATGTTCGCGAGACGTCGGTGGGACGGCCGGTCACCATCACCGTGCTCGTCGAAGATGACGGCCTGTTGCGCCCCCGACGCCGCCAGGCGTCCCCACCCCCCGAGACCGCGGAAGACTCAGCGCGTGCCGACTCGGTCTGGAACGCCCCCCCGACCTTCAGCCGCCGGCAACTCGCGCCTCCCTCCCGCGTCACCGTCCAGAAGGTGAACGGCCTCTTCATGTCGTGGTTCCTCTACCGCGGCGAGGGCGCCGTCTCGTTCGACCCTCCCCAGGTGAAGGTGTGGGAGGACACCCGCACGGGCGCCAACTCCCCATGGGCCCCGCTGTGGTACCCACCCGACCCACCGGAAGACGGCCGGTGGACCGTGGACGTGACCTTCGACCAGCCGGGCACATACCTCCTGCGCGGCCGCGCCGACGACGGCGGGCTATTCGCGGACGTAGAACTCACGGTGGTGGTGCGGCCGGCGGCGAGCTGAGTTGGTCCACGACCAAGCCCGATTGGCTTTTGCAGCCAAAGCACGAGTGGCCCAGGCCCGGGAGTCTCTCCCGGGCCTGGGAGCAGCCGCGCCAGGACGAAGTCCGTTGATCTGCCGGCTAGTGGCGAAGACCTATAGCAAGAAGCTGCTTACCAAGTCGACGCCACAAGACACCCTGTCGATGCCCCACTTCATCCCGCACCCGGCGCGACTGAAGAACGTGCGGCCCCCGCACTGAGCCATAGCGTCGTCAGCGTTGGCAAGACACCGGTCGAATTGCTCGCTGGGTGTACATTCCCGCGGACTGCCGTACATGGTGTAACACTCCGCCAGCAGTGGTCCAGCTCCAAGAGCCAGAGCCGTTGCGAGCGCGAGACCGAGTCCGGTGGTTCGCACCAGGGGGTTTCTTGCGCGCATCATGTTATTCTCCTGTGGGTTTGAGGTGGATGACTAAATGGAGGCCGTCGCATCTTTGCTCGGGCCAGATCGATACAGTTGTCCGCGCTGGTCGGAAGCACGACCGGCACGATCAGAAGGAGATCAGTGGTCAAAAGACGCAATCCACCGCGTCCAGGAACGCTACGAAGGAGCAAGTGACACGGTCCCAGAAGCCCTTCGCCTGCCCGAGGCATTCGCCGTAGTCCTCTACGGCTTCGCCCAGGCACCCTGGGAGTACTTCCCCCTGCGCGGCCAGCACCGGTCCGGCGCCCAGCGCCAGTGCGACCATCAGAGCGAGGCTTGCCCCGGTCAAGCGGACAAGTCGTTTGGTTTTGGCGATCATGGCTCTCTCCTCGTATGGATTTGACTGTGCGGGCCGTCTTGTCGGCCTGCGTGAGCGGACCAGCCGATTCGCGCGAGTGGGCGGGATCTCACCGCAGGTGGCATCTCGAGAGCTGTGTCACGGTCGAGTTCGAGGTTGGGTTGTATCGACATGGTGTGCTCGTTGAGGTCGCGGCCAGCGCGGCTCCTTGTCGCGCTGTTTGCGAGTGAGATCGGAGTCCCTCATCCGCGAATCGGTGCCTGTTCGCGGGTCACTCATCCACGTCTCGTACCGAAGCGCGGACCCCGGGCGAGTCAATGGCGGGATGTGCCGGTGTCCCTGAATCGGGCCGGTGCCGACGCATCGCAGCGGCGTCGAGACCGGATAGAGGCGTTACCGACCCGACCCTGCCAGGGCCGGAAACGTCGGCGAGGGACGGACGCAAGCCCGCGGACACGGAACTGGACGAACAGAGAGGGAAAGGAAGACGTTTTCTCAGCTGCCTGCGGGGGAATCACTGCGGTCCAGCTTCTGAAGCCTGCGGCCTTCGCCTTCGGGTTCAAGCTGCTGCTGATCGCCGCAGCCGTCCGGCTCGTCTGGACGCTGCTCCGGAAAAAGCCGGTGGTGCCGAACCTGCGACGAGGAATAGGACGGCTCCTCCAACTTCCTGTTCGGCTATATGAACCGGAACTAGCTCGTGTGGACCCTCAACAGCCTCGGGATGACCGAGCAGACCTACGCGACGCGGCGGCCGGGACCATCGTCGACAACCCGGTCGTCATATCCGAGACCGGCGCCCTGGGAGCCGGTTCCAGCAGCCCGGAGATGCGCGCCAACCAGCCGCTGGCGATCAACGTCGAGGGTCTTGATGTTCGCGAGACATCGGTGGGTCGCCGGGTACCATCACCGTGCTCGTCGAGGGACGGACGGCCTGTGCGGGTTCCCCTACTGCGGCGAGGGCCACCTTTGCGGCATCCAGCATGCTCAGGACTGCTCCGCGTGGGGCAGCCGGCCTTTGTTGACCGTGTACCAGACGCCGAGCGCACCCAAGGCCGTCCAACCGATGCTGTATGCAAGGATTTGTGCAGATGGGATCCAGATGGCATCGGATCCGCCGACAAGGAAGTCACGGAATTCTCTAATGGCGGGAATCGGAACGAGTAGTGCTTCGACCAGCCAGTTCCAAGGCCGTCCAAGCAGGTGGGTCGAGCCTGTTTCACGGGCCAGGGCTCCCGCCGCCACGAAACCGATCGCAACCAGCGTCGATCCTCTCGATATCCAGGACGAGAAGCCAAACACAACGCAAGCGAAGATGAGCACATATGGAAGGTAGCCGAGCAGCCGACCGATCTCGTCGGGTTGACCCAGCGCCGCGATCCCCAGGCGCGTTGCACCAAGCGCGAGAAGCGCAAACACCAGCGAGACCAGCAGCCCTTCCAGGAACCTCGACAGATAGAAGTGCACCGGTCCGATTGGCTTCTGCAGCCAAAGTCGTGCCATACCGCGTCGGAAGTCACCTGACACAATACCGGACGCGAAGACCAGCGGAAGAGCGAGACACAAGATTGCGAATATGTCACCGAGACCTACCGCGAGCAGGCTGGGCTCACCGCCGATGAGATTGGGCCACTGGATGATTCCGATGGCGAGGACCATCAGTGTGAGAGCTTTGACACGCGACCGAACCAATAGGATGACTCGTCTGCTCAAGGGCATATACATAATCATTCTCCAGCTCCCGTAAACTCAGCTTCCAGTATCGTGTCGGCGGGAGCGTCGCCAGGGCTGAGGACGGGGCCTGGACGGATGGTCCCATCTTCAAGAACGAAGGCGCGGTTCGCCAATCGTTCCACTTCCCCCAGTTCGTGGCTGGCCAGCACCACAGTGGCTCCCCGATTCCGCGCGCCAATGATTTCTGCTCTAAGGGCGTGGCGTGCGGGTGGGTCGAGCCCCGCAAAAGGCTCATCGAGCAATACGACCGTGGGTTCACCGATCAGGGCGTAGGCCAGAGACAGCCGTCGCTTCATGCCCTTCGAGTACCGTCGGGCGGGGCGCAAGAGGGTGGCGTCGTCAAATCGGGTTCGCGAGATGGCTTTGCGGAACGCGCCATGCCGGTCATCCGTCGAGATCCCGCTGAGGTCGACGCCGCGCCCGAGCACATCCCGGGCGTTCCACAGTCCCGGAAAGTCAATCGTCTCGGGCTGATAGGCGATTCCCTTCCGCTGCCGGTACTCCATGGGCGGCAAACCACCGATGAGGCACTTCCCCGCGTCGACCGGCAAGAACCCGAGCAGGACACGGAACAACGTTGTCTTGCCTGCTCCGTTAGGGCCGACGATCGCAGTGATCTCACCTGATCGTGCGACAAAGTCGATCTCCGACAGTACCCGACGACGTCGGGAGAATCTACGGTAGGATACGCTCGCCCCGTCAACGACGATATCCGCCTGTGTAGCAGCCATGTCAGTGACCCTCCAGCGCGTAGGTGGTGAGCCGAACGCCTTCGAGATCGTCCCAGCCCAGCAAGGCCGTCCCCTCATGCACAAAGGCGTATCTCGCACGGGGAACGAGAAGCCTGATCGAGTCTTGTCCGCCAGGTGCGATCAGTTCATAACTCTCGGGCTGATCGGAAGCCAGGACGCGGTAGATCCATCTGCCGTTGCGGGTCACAAAGACTTCCGCAATGGGATAGAACTGCTCAGGCAGCGTCCACCGGATGTCTGTCCGAGCGGACAGTGTGGAACGCATCTGTCTGATCAATTCCCTTGGTGTCGCTACCACTGCGAGCCAGTCATGGCAGACGGACTCGATTGCCTCTCCATCGAGCCGATAGACGCCGAGGCATGTGTCTTGCGCGCTACCGAACACGAATCCCTCGGGATGCAAGCTCAGGATCGGCGGAGTGAGAGCGTCGAGCACGACCGGCCCGTCAGACTCGGGAAGGCGCGCAGCCACCGTCCGGTTGAACCCGTCCCCGGCCTCCAGGACCACGCGTGTCTCCGTCCTTATTCCGTCGCTTCTGCATCTGACGAGCAGCAAAAGGCCGAGCGGCGAGGAAGCGAGGTCGTGGATTTCGGCCAGAAAGCATGCGTCGAGACGAACCAGACGGGTGGCCAGCACTGCGCCTTCGGGCGAATACAAGTGTATCTGATTACTTGTCCGCTCCGTCACCACGATCGAATCGCCATGCGCCGCGATCGCAGCCGGGAGTGCTCCGAATTCACCCGGTCCGCGGCCCCTTCGGCCGAAACTGCCCAACAACGTCCCGGCGGAGTCGAGGCGGTGAACCTGGGCGGCCCGCGCGTCAAGGACGAACCAGTCTCCATCGTGAAAGACCGCGTCGGTGGCGGAGAGTACATTATCCAGGAGGGGCACGTCCGGAGGCACCTCCAGGGGTCTTCGCTCCTGGTAGACCTCTACTCGGTCAGCGTTGGCAGCCCCCCGTGCATCCATGGGGCGACGGTCCCGCAATGCCTGTACGACGCTCAGGAGCAGAACGGATGCTGCTGCTGCGAAGGCGATTCCGACCACCCATCCGGACGATCCGGCTACAGATCTTCCTGCCTTGGGACTCATCAACATCCTTCCTTGTTTTGGTGACTATTCAAGCTCCTGCCATTCTTTCCCGAGCGATGCCGCAGCCAGCAAGCGCCGCGGGATGCAGGCGGCCATCACGCCGGTTCCGGCACGCCCTCCAGAGTGCCGCCCGCCACAGGGCTACGCCATGGCTGGGTGGGAACACATGGTGTCAGATGGAAGCATGTGCCCGAGTACGAGTTCGCGGGACAGCATTTCGGCGGCCGAAGAGCACGAGTCGCCCCAGGCCCGGGAGTTTTCTCCCGAGCCTGGGAGCAGTCGCGCCGGCCCGCGCTGGTCGGAAACACGACAGGCTCGATCAGAAGGCGTTAGTTATTGCGTCGCTGACGCAACCGAACCCGTCCAGAATCGCTACGGCCCCGCAGCCGACATGGTCCCAGAAGCCGTCTGCCCCCTCCATGCATTCGACGAAGTCCCTCGCGGCTTCGACCAGGCACCCTGCGAATCCTCTCTCCTGTGCGGCCACCACCGGTCCGGCTCCCAGCGCCAGTGCGACCACCAGCGCGAGGCTTGCTCCGGTCAAGCGGACGAGTCGTTTGGTTCTTCGGATCATGGCTCTCTCCTACTATGAATTGGACTGTGCCGACCGTCTTGTCGGCCTGCGTTCGCGGGTCACTCATCCACGTCTCGTGCCGAAGCGCGGATTCCGGGCGAGTCAATGGCGGGATGCGCCGGCGTCGGCGATCGGCCCGGTGTCGACGTATCGGTCCGGTGCCGACGCATCGCACCGATGTCCAGACGGGAGAGGGGCGTTACCTTGACCCTGTCAGGCTCGGAAACTTCAGCGAGAGCCGGACGTACGGCGGCGGACACAAACCCGACGAACGGAGAGGGAAATGAAGACGTTTGCTCAGCTGTCCGCGGTGGGAATCGCCGCGGTCCTGCTTCTGAAGCTGCTGGGGGTGATCGTCGTGCCGCTGCTTGGGTTCCTTGCGGCGGCCTTCGCCTTTGGATTCAAGCTGCTGCTGATCGCCGCAGCCGTCTGGCTCGTCTTGAAACTGCTCAGGAAAAGCGGGTGCTGCGGCCCCCGCGACGAGGAATAGCCCCTACGTCCAGCGCCCCAGTTGCTGCAGCTGCCGGGGCGTTCCCATGACCACCAGCTCGTCCCCCACCTTGAGCGTGGTGCTCCCCTTCGGATTGAACGTGATCTGCTTCTGATCCGCTCCGCGCAGGAGGGCAACCACGACCATCGACTCGCGAATGTGCGTGGCGTCGAGCGTTTTGCCCGCCGCCGCCGCCCGCGCGCTCAGGGCGACCTGGTCCGTGCGCAGATTCAGTTTCTGCAGGCGGTTGCCGATCTCGAGCAGCGTCGTCGCCGACGGGCGAACCAGCATCGCGGCCATCGTGACGCCGCCGCTGACGTTGGGGCTGACGACGTGACTCGCGCCCGCCCGGTACATCTTGGCGGTGGTCTCGGGGTCGTCGGCCCGCGCGACCACGGTCAGTTCGGCGTTGAGGACGCGCGCGGACAAACACACGAACAGGTTGTCGGCGTCCTCGCTCAGACAGGTGATGAGCCCCCGCGCGTGGCGGATGCCGGCGCTCTCGAGGGCCTCGTCCTTCGCGGCGTCGCCCTCGACCACCAGCGCGTTGGGGAATCTGCTGCGGACTGAGCGAATTCTCTCCGCGTCGACTTCGACGACCACGAAGTCCAGCTCCGACTGTTCCAGTTCGATCAGGACTTGCATTCCGGTGCGGCCGCATCCGCACACAATCACGTGGTTTCTCAGCTTGGCGATGGTTTTCATGGTGCGCCGTCGTTGAAGCGTGCCCGTCAGATCCATTTCGACGAAGAAAGCCGTGATCGCGGCGAACCAGAGGCCGAGTCCGGTCAGCCCCAGGGCGAGCAGGCCCATGGTGAAATTGCGCCCGGCGGCGGAGAGCGGGGCGACCTCGTGGTACCCCACCGCGGTCAGGGTGATGACGGTCATGTAGAGGGCGTCGTGGAACGACCATCCCTCGAAGAACATGTACCCCCAGATCCCGATCACATTCACGATCACGAAGTAGAGGGCCATCCAGGCCATGTGCCTTGAGAAGGAACCGCTCACTGAGGCGCTCACGTCACGCGGCGCCGATGGTGCGGGGTGCCGTATCCCGGATCACGGCGAGGGTTTGACGCGCCGGCGGCCGGAGCCACCTCTCGACCGGGAGGGGCCGCGCGCGGGCTCGCGGTGGTAGTCTACGCGCACGGCGCGTCCGCCCAGAGTGATCCCGTTGAGGGCCCGAACCACCTTCTCCGCCACCTGCTGCCGGATCTCGACCCGGGTGAAGGTTTCCTGGATCTCGATCCTGCCCACCTGAGCGCG
>VYDD01000109.1 GCA_009843625.1 Gammaproteobacteria bacterium
TCGTCGAACGGCGGGCCGGCGGCTACGTCATCGGCGACCTGCATCTGCCGCGGGTGCGGACCTACGACGAGGAAGGGCGGCTGGAGGCAGCCTTCGGCCGGTTCGGAGACGCTCCCTTCGAGTTTCAGCGGATCAGGGCGGTGGCGGAAGCACCTTCAGGGAGGATCGTGGTCGCGGGTTCCCGTTCGTTCCATCTCACCTATCTGACCCGTGCCCTCGCTCCCGATACCATGGTCGCGTTGCCGACGGCTGCCATGGATGTCCTTGCCCTCGGATCCGACTTGCTTGTGCGGATGAATACGGGAGACCCTGAGGAACGCCGCTTCGGCCATCCACCGCTCCTTCACCGCGTGATCCCGCCGGAGTTGGTGTGGAGCAGCTACGAACTCCCCTTCTCCCCCTTCGAGAGACCCTATTGGGGCTCATTCTCGAATTTCCCGATCGCGGTGAGCGGTGACTCGATCTTTGTCATGTCCGGGGTCAGGTATCCGATTACGGTTCTCGACGGGGCGGGCGAGACCGTGGGCACGTTCGGAACCCCCTCCGCTTCGTTCCGACCGATTGAGGTATTGGAATCGGGCATGTTGGCCGATCTCGGAAGCTACGGCACCACGCTGCCCGGGCTTCTCGCAAGCTTCGACATCATTCACCGCATGGACGCGGTCGGCCGGCACTTGATCCTCACCCAAGCCAGGCACAACCCCGAGCGGGCAATGCCTCCCTTTGAGATCGTGCACACGTCGCTAGAGGTCTACGACCGGCACAGCGGCGTAAAGCTCTATGAAGATGTGCCGCTTCCGGAGGGATCCAGGGTGCTGGGCGGAGGCCGGTTTCTGTACCTCCTGCTTGATGAGCACTTCCCGCCCTGGCGGATCGCGAAGCTGCGGCTGTTGACGGACGAATGACGCGAGTCGGTCTCTCGTCCCGCCGACAGGCGGTCGTGGCTCTCGTCCTGCTGCTCCCCGTCGTCTCCTGTGAGAGCCAGCGGCCCGAGGTGCCCTCGCCGGCCTTCGAAGAAGTCTTCGAGTTGGTGGAGGTCATCGAGTTGGGAGAGGATCCGTCCGATTCCATTGCGGACCTGGGCGAGTTTGTCGAGAGGCGGGACGGCGGTTTCGTGATCGGAGACCGGTTTCTGCCGCGGGTTCGGACCTACCGCGAGGACGGTTCGCTGGAAGCCGCGTTCGGGCGCTTCGGCGACGGACCGTGGGAATTCCGAAGGATTCGGAGCGTAGCGGAGCTTGCGGACGGCCGCATCGTCGTGACAGGCGCACAGAGTGGGGCGCTCACGTTCCTTGCTCCGGATCTGACACCTCACAGCATGTTGCTGGTCGAGAACTATGTGCCGGGAACGGTTCTCCCTATTGGGCCTGACATCGTGTTCGGCGGGGTTGGACGGGATATGTACGCAGCCGACATGGACGGTCTCTATCATCGGCTGGTCGACGGCACCGTAACCTGGAGCAGTTGGAACACGCTGGCTGCCAGCATGCCGTATTGGAATGGTCTGGGACGAGTGCACGCTGCGGTCGGCGGGGACTCCGTGTACGCGATGGCGGGCCTCCTGTACCCCGCGACCATCCTGAACGGCACCGGCGATTCGGTCGGAACCATCGGGACGCCGCCGGCAGGATTCCGCAGGGTACCAGAGCTTGAGCCGGGCGCGCTCGCCTTCACCGCCGCACAGGGAATGGGGGCTCAAGCTGGCGATCGGATCAAACGGTTGATCGAGAGCTTTGACCTCGTCACGAGCATGGATGTTGTGGACGGCAACCGCCTGGTGTTCACGGTCGGCAAGCTGGACCCGGCCAAGCCCTGGATTCCGTTCGAGCAACTAGACGTGTCCGTGGAGGCCTACGATCGCCATACGGGGCAGAAGCTCTTTGAGAACGCGCGATTGCCGGAGGGCTCGAAGGTGCTGGGCGGGGGCAGGTACCTCCATGTGTTGCTTAGTCCGCGCATACCCCCGTGGCGCATCGCCAAGTACAAGCTCGAACCTCTATAGTCCCTGCCGCTCGGACTCGTTAGGCCGTCCCACCTGTCGACATTCCGAGACTATCCGGCAAGCGGAATGCGAAAGGCTCCGACGAGCGAGATGGTGCGGTTGCGGCCGGTCGGTGCGTTGTCGCCGGCGAAGATCTCGGTCAAGCCCTCGGTGGCCAGCACCGTGACGCCGAAGAGGCCGACGTTGACGCCCGCTCCGGCGGTAATCCCGTAGTCGGTGTTCGTCTCGACTCTCATGTCGGCGCAGCTCTGTTCCCTGGACATGTCGATCCCTTCGACGGACACGTCGATGGCCACGTTGCATCTCATGTCGCGCCCCACGCTCGCGCCGGCGAGGAAGTGGAAGTCGCCGCCGATCTCGAGCAGACCACGCAGCACGAGATAGTCGATCTCGATGTTCAACTGCCCAGCCGCGCCGCCCTCGCTGAACTCCGACCCGGCGCCCTTCTCGATGTAGCCGCCTTCCACCCGCAGGCCGACCATGTCGATCACCCGCAGGGAGAATCCTGCCGCGGCATTTCGTCCGATGCGGCTCTCCGTGGCTTCCTCATCGGTTGCGAGGCCCATGGTCGCTCCGGCTCCCAGGATGAAGTCGGTGGTTCTCCCCTGCGCCTGGGTGTCGTCGGCGGCGACCGCCAGCAGGAATGCGCAAAGAACGAGGGCGAGCGGCTGTCTCATGGTGGAACTCCCTACCCCGACGATGAACCGAGTTCGACATGCACGCTGTACCAGTTGAAATTCTGACCGGCAGCGTCCAGCGTCACAGACTGCTTCGCCCCCGCCGCGAGGTCAACCCTGGGCGTCGGGCCGAGTTCGGTCCCGTTGGACAGGTGGATCTCAACGCGCACGTCGGTGACCGTCGCGCCGGTCGTGTTGGTTACGGTGCCGTTGAACCGCCGGCTTGATGCATCGTAGCTGATGACCAGGTCCACGCCGCGGCGGGTATCCGTCGCCGTCTGATCGGCGTTCCAACGGACGCCCGACTCGCCCGGTTCGGTGGAACTGCTTCTGCAGGCGGCCACCATGGCCAGGAGGGCGAGGGTCGCGGTACGGAAGGCTGTATGTCTAGTCATGAGTCTCTCCTTCGTTTATGTCGTGTTGGTTGTTGTCCTTGTCGTGTTCGAGGCTCCTGGGAGACCTGTGCTCCCGCGGCTGCTCGTGTTCCTCCGATCGCGCGCCTTCGACGGTCTGCTGGTCCTCATGGGGCGCTTCCGGTGCGGGTGCCAGCGCCGGCGCCAACGACGGGGCGAGGATCAGAAGGCCCACCGCGCTCATTCGCCGCCAGGGTGACGCCGCCGCCGGGGGCGAACCGTGTCCGGCCATGAGCCTCCGAACGCGCCGCTCCAACTGTGAGCGACGCCTGCCGATGCACGGAACCGGAGTGCGCCGATCCCTCCCGACCACCCATCCGGCCACCTCGGCCAGGCAACTCGCCATCGCGAAGCGGTCGTCGACCTGACTGGCCGCCCAGTCGTCGCACAGCTCTTCGGCGGCGAATCGAAGCTCGCGCACGGCAAGCCGGAAAAGCGGCTGGAAGAAGAAAACCGCCTGGAGGACGTTCAGGATGCCCAACCGGATCGGGTCGCGGCGCAGATGGTGCGCGACCTCGTGGCCCAGAAGTGCACGGAGCTCTTCTTCGTCCAGTTCATGGAGCGCGCGCACGGGCACGCAGATCTCGCGGCCGGTCCCTGCGCCCAGCGCGATGGCCGAGCCCAGATTGTCGCTTTCCGTTAGAAGGGGCGCGGGCGCCAGTGCCGCCTTGAGGCTGAGTGCGGCCAGCGCGCGCGAGGCCCGCGGGTCCATCACCGGCTCACGGTCGCCCAGGCGGTGCCGCAGTTTCCCCAATCGAAGCAGGTAGTAGGCGAGCAGTCCCCCGGCGAACACAACCCAAAGGGTGCCCGCGGAGTCGGCCCAGCCCGCCGGGAGCGCAATCTCGGCGCTGTGTGCTTCTTCGCCCGACGGCGAGAAGACGGACGCCACGCCGTCCCGGTGGCCTGATTCGCCCTCGGAGTGACGCTCCTCCCCGGCGATGGCGGTGGGCATGGAGAGCCGCCAGACCGCGGAATCCCACGAGGTCAGGGAGTGGACCGTCGGAGTGATCAGGCTGGCGGCGAGCGCCGTGTACCAGATCGTTTCCCTCAGCCGCGCACGCGTCCGGGGGAAGAGACGCAGGCCCAGCCAGGCGGCGCCGCACCAAAGCGTGCTGTGGATGAGGAACGTAAGCAGCCACGCCGTCATTTCGATTCCCCCTTCCGCTTGCTGGACACCATCGCTCTCAGATCGTCCAGGTCGTCCGGGTCGATCTCGCCGGACCGGACCAGATGGTTGACCAGTGCCGTGCTGTCACCGGAGAACAACCGCGTCACGAGATCGCCCACCATGCTCCTGCGGACATCCGCCTCGGCGATCGCGGGCCGGTAGATGAACTGCCGTCCCTTCGTTCGATGCTCCACGCACCCGTACTCCTCCAGCTTGCGCAGCATCGTCTTGATCGTGGTGACGGCGAGGCGCCGCTCTTCGAAGAGCGCTTGGTGAACCTCGATGGCGGGGGCTTCGCCGCGCTCCCAGAGCACACGCATGATGGCGAGCTGCAGGTCCCCCAGTTGCCGCTTCCGCTTCATCACTCGCTCCCCGTAGATGTGGATCCGGGACGATTACCGAGGTAGTTACTACTGGAGTAGTCACTCACGGGTTCCTTTAGCCGATCCCTTACCTCGACCTGGCCGCGAGGTCGCTCCGAAACGCATGCATTTCCCCACGCAGGATCTGGAGCTGGTTGTATACCGGCCGGTAGGCCGCGCCGCGCGGCCGGGCGGCCTCGCCACCTCCGTGTTCGCCGCGCCCTTCGCGCCCGCCATGCTCGCCGGCGCCTTCGCCACCCTCTTCCCCACCTGCGCCGTGACCATCTTCGACGCCGGCTTCGGGGTGACTGACCCACGCGCTGAACTCGTTCCCGAAGGCTCCCAGTTCCACGGGGACGGTCTCGCCCGGACTGACATCGATACGCCTGGTCGGACCGAGCTCCGTGCCGTTGTCCAGATGGACCTCAACGCGCACTTGCGGGAGAGTCCGCGCGGTGCTGTTCGTTACCGAGCCGACGAAGACCTGCGTCGCCGGGTCGAACTCGAGAACCAGGCGGGCCCCGTTCGCGAAGAGCTTGTCCTGTTTCGTCATCTTCGGGAGGTAGGTCCCCTCGCCACCTTGGCGGCTCTCGCGCCGGTTGGCTTGCGGGCTGGACGCGTAAACGGAGAGACCCGCCCTCACGCGCATTTCGCGGAGGTCGGCGCGCGCCTGTTTCACGAGTTCGTAGAGATTGTCCGCGTCCGCGCTCTCCTGTGCCGGCTGTTGCTCTTGCAAACCGGGTGCCAGAGCTTCCCCGCCGTCCGCGGGCGCAGTGGAGCCGGCTCCGGCCATGCCGAGCACCATCAGGAACATCAGTGGGATCTTCATCATCGTTCTCCTTCGGAGTTGGGTAGAGACCCGTGGCGCCATGTGCGCTACCGGTACGACTACCGCACTAGTTGACGACCGTAGTAGTCGCCACGACTCGCAAAGGTTCCGCGATGGAAAAGGGGGGCCCCCGGGTCGCGAGAAAGCCCGGGCAGTTTGCGGATCGAGGACCCGCCGCGCGGATCAGTCCGGAGGTCGGCGGCCCCAGCGCCAGAGGAGCACGGGGATCAAGGCCTGTGGCTTGCGCGCGGTACGCTCCATGAACTCGTAGGTGTAGCCGCGAACCTCCGAGCCGGAGAAATAGACTTCAACCGAGTACAATTCAGATGTTGAGAGCCTCTGAAGCGCGGTGAGCCCTTCCGGTTGCCAGATCTCATCAATGTAGACCCATGGCGCACCAATGTACGAGCCCCTGCCGATGCAATAGAACTCGAGTTCACCCGCCGGGCAGGGCATCATCCGAACGATGGTGTGGTCGTCGACGAAATCGAGACCGGTGGCGGCACCGGAAGCGAGGAGTGCCTCTCGATCGTAGGCACGAATCAGCCCGCGGCCGACCGAGGCGTCGCCTCGCCGTGACCGCATGCGGTCTTCCATGGTCTCGACGTTGCGGGCGACCGCGGTGATCCCGTCCATCATGAACGGTTTGGGCATCAGAGGTATCGTCACGATGTCGTCGGGGCGACCGGTCGCGGTGAAGGCGATCACCTTGTCGTGGTAGCCGATCTGTTTGACCGCAATCAACTGGGGTCCGGGCGGGACATCGGCCGCGACAAACGAGCCCAGCGAGTCCGCCAGGGTACCCTGGTTCTCCGATTCAACGAAGACGGCGGCGCCGGGGATGGGAGTGCCGCTCACCATGTCGTAGACGACGCCGTGGACCGCGACGCGGTCGGGCGCGACGACCGTAAGGCTGTCCAGCAGGATGGGGCTGGGGGTCAGCGCGATCTCGATGAACGCGTTGCCGTCGACGGTCAGGTTGATCGGCAAGTCCCGCCGTTGGTAGCCGATCCGGGTCACGGTGACGATGTGGCCGCCCGGCCGAAGACCGCGGACCGAGAAGACGCCTGCGGAATCCGAAGAGATGAACTGCTGCAGCGAGCTGAACGCCACGGTCGCGCCGGCGATGGCATCCCCGGTCTGGATGTCGTAGACAACGCCCTGAAGCAGGGCCTCGGGAAGGCGGTCGGGTTGTTGCGCCGTCATCGCCGCCGGTGTGCCGAGGACGATGATGGCGAGCCAGAGCAGATGAAGACGGTAGCGCATCAAACCGACGGCGCGATGGTCCAAGTGACTCTCTTCACGGCTCTCCCTCCTCGGGCATCTCGACCTCGTATACCTCAACGAACTCGCGGCCCAGCTCATCCTTGCGCAGCACCACGATGCGATCATCGGCGATGTCCAGCAACTCGTGGACCGGGCTCGGGATGGTGACTTCCCACTCGACCAGCGCCCGGCCGGTGATGGAGCCTTCACGGATCTGCAGCCAGTCCGGGCGGAAGACTGGAAGATGAACGGTGGCGACCGGTGTTCCGTCCGCGCCGAGAACCGTCCAACGGCGCTGCTCGGCCGACAGCTTTGCGTAGTCTCCGATCCACATGCTGCCGCCGGCATCCACCTTGATGGACCCGAAGGCCGGATACGCGTCCCGTATCTCCGATTGCTCCAGCCGCCTCCGCCGGTCCGCCCGAGCGACCTCGGGGAACATGTCCAGGTACAGGCTGGTCCACTCCTCGCGTTCCGCCGGCGTTACCCTCCGCATGGAGGAACCGCTGCGGACCCTGGTGCGCATGGTGGATCCCTCGTACAGCGTCAGATCCAACGAGTCGTTCGTGCCGACGACTGCACGATCTCCCCGTCCATCGAACAATGCCGAGCGACCGAATCCGACGGCGGTCCACTGATTCGGTGTGACGTGGCGCTCCTTGCCCGCCCACTCCCCCAGGGTATCGAATGATTCCCCGATGTCGGCACAGGCCACCAGGAACAGCGGACCGCGTTGCACGCCCGCCGGGAGATTGGGCCGGGTTTCGAGGACGCCGATGAAGGCTTGCCAATTCACATCGGCCAGAGGAACGACTTCTCCCGTCGCGGCCGTGCATCCGCTTCGCTGGACCCCAATGACGCCGCCCTCCCGATCAAGGAACGTAAACCGCCGCAAGCCTCGGTCATAAGCGAACAGCGATCCGTCGCGGGCATGCAGCTCGGGGATTGTTGCAATGCTCACCCCTCCGGAATCGACCACGCTTATCGACTGGGCATCCCCGCCGGGATCAAGTCGTCGACCAGGCTCCGGAGCATCCCCACAACCGAAGGTCGGGAGCAGTGCCAGAAGGCAAGAAACGGCAACTGCACGGCCTACCGGCTTCATGGGCTCTGTTGTCTCGGGAAATGCCCTTGTGAGATCCTGCCGTCGCCTGATTGGACACGATACGGCTACAGATCGTTTCACCGGCAAGCCTTGTGCCCAAACCTCGTTGCGCCCGGAGGCGCACTATTCCGCCTTGCGAGCCGCCGACACGCGCCTCAAGTAGATGAAACCTCACCTCACATCGGCCGGCAGTCGCCGCACCACGACGCTCGGCACGTCGAATTCGTCGCGCTCGATGAACGCGGCCAGCCCGTCCGGCCCGAACGCGTCCGGCATCGCGGTCGTGCCGGCAATGAAAGTCCCGATGTAGCGGCCGTCCGGGGCCAGCACATCGATCGGGCCATCGCTGACCGGCTCCTCCCCGCGCCGAAGCACCCAGATGGTCCCCTCCCAACTGGTTTGCAGGTCGCGTACCACCGGCACCTCGTGGTAGAACTCCATGTTCTGGATTCGCT
>VYDD01000088.1:0-1945 GCA_009843625.1 Gammaproteobacteria bacterium
CCTCCACCCCCCATTTCCCCTCCTCGCCCAGGCAGAAGTCCGCCATCACCCGGCCGATCACGCTGCAGAACTTGTAGCCGTGGCCGGAGAAGCCGGCGGCGATGAACGCGTCGTCCACGGCCGGGTGGCGGTCCAGGATGAAGTGCTCGTCGGGGCTGGTGGTGAACATGCACGCCACCATGCGGCGGGTGGGGCCGTTCGCCTCCGGGAAGTAGGCCGCGACTCCCTCGCGCACGCCGGCTTCGTCCTCCGGGGAGATTTCCCGGTCCAGGTGATCCGGGTCGGGCACGGGCTGCACGCGAAGATGATACTTGCCGATCTTGAACCCCTCGCCGCGGTCGCTGGGGAAGCCGTAGTAGCGTCCCAGCGGGGCCTGCAGCACGAAGATCGGGAACCGCTCCGGCTCGAACGGCGCCGCGTTCAGGGGCTCCGTCCAGAGCATCGTCTGTCGCTCGGGCTGGCACAGGGGCGCAAGCTCCGGCACCAGTCGGCCCGCCCACGCACCGGCGGTGAAGACCAGTTGCCTGGCCTCGTAGGTGCTGCTGGCCGTCTCCACGCGGAAGCCCGACGCGTGCTTCTCCCACCCGCGCACCGGCGACTCGGTCACGATTTCGGCGCCCAGGTCGCGCGCCGCGGCGGCATGCGCCCGGATCGCCACCTCGGAGCGCACGTAGCCGGCGTCCGCCTGGTAGATGGCCCGCAGCGATTCGGGGATCCGGTAGCCGGGGAAGCGCCGGTTGACCTCCGCGCCGTCGAGCTCCTCGAAGGGAATGCCGTGCTCGAGGCACGAGCGCCGGGAGTTCTCGACCTTGGGGCTGTCGGGCGGCCCGATGTCGAGACCGCCGGTCACCACCAGGATCGACTCGCCCGTGGCCTCCTCCAGCTCCCGCCAGTATCGATACGCGGCCCGGAGCAGCGGCACGTACTGCGGCCCCTCGGAGTACGCCAGGCGGATGATGCGCGTGGACCCGTGCGAGGAGCCGAACGCGTGCGGGACCGTGAACTGCTCCAGGCCCAGCACCCTGCGGCCGCTCCGCGCGAGCTGGTAGACCGTGGCGCTGCCCATCCCGCCCACGCCGATCACGATGACGTCGTACATTCTTTCCCTTTCCCCTCATCGGGGCTCCGAGACGCGCACGGTACGCGAAACTGATGATGGCGAAGATGCACTCCCCTCCGCGGCGGCAACAGTCCGGCGAACCCATCCCGGGTCCGGCCCTGGTCACGGGCGCCAACGGCTACGTCGCGTCGTGGGTGGTCAGGCGGCTCCTCGAACGCGGCTTCGACGTCCGCGCCACCGTGCGCGATCCCGCGGATCCCCGGAAGACGGAACACCTGCTGGCGATGGCCGGGGAGCTTCCCGGCACGCTGTCGCTCTTCCGGGCGGATCTGATGGAGCGCGGCGGGTTCGACCGGGCCATGGCGGGGTGCGCCCTCGTCTTCCACACCGCCTCGCCCGTCGTCGTGCGCGGAGTCGACGATCCGGTGCGCCAGCTCATCGAGCCCGCGACCCGGGGCACCCGCCACGTGCTGGAGGCGGCCAACCGGACCCCTTCGGTGCGGCGCGTCGTCCTCACCTCCAGCGTATCGGCCATCTATGGAGACACGAGGGACCTCGGGCGCATCGAGGCGGACCGCTTCGACGAGAGCCACTGGAACGAGACCAGCAGCGAACGCCACCTGCCGTACTCGTACGCCAAGACCGAGGCCGAGCGCCTGGCCTGGCGCCTCGCCGGGAAGCAGGACCGATGGGACCTGGTCGTCGTCAATCCCGGGCTGGTGCTCGGGCCCTCCCTCGACCCGCACTCGAGCCCGGAGAGCGTCCAGCTCATGCGCGAACTCGGCAACGGCAGCCTGCGCCTGGGCGTGGCCCACGTCGAATTCGGGATCGTGGACGTGCGCGACGTCGCCGAGGGCCACCTGCGCGCGGGGCTGATCCCGGAAG
>VYDD01000088.1:1955-8205 GCA_009843625.1 Gammaproteobacteria bacterium
AAGCGAGCGGGCGCCACATCCTGGTCAGCGAAACGATGAGCCTCCCGGAAGTCGTCCGGATCCTGCGGAGCCATTTCGGCAGCCGCTTCCCCTTCCCGCGCTTCACCGCTCCCAGGGTCGTGGCCACGCTGTTCTCGCCTCTGCTGGGGGTGCCGCGGAAGCTGGTGTGGCGCAACGCGGGCTATCGGCTGCGCTTCGACAACCGATACGCGAAATCGGATCTGGGGATGAGCTTTCGGCCGGCCGCGGAATCCATCGTGGATCACTTCCAGCAGTTGCTGGATGATGGGTTGGTGGAGGAGCCGGGGCGGGGGCGGTGACGCGGTCTCCGTGGATGGCATCGCATTTTCCCATGCCTTGCGACCGGCCTTTACGACGTTATGATCGGGAGCATGAGACCGGGCGTCCCGCTGGCACGCCGACTGGCACAATCCAACCCCGGAAAGACACCCATGAGCGAGTGGCAGGAAGCCGATGTTCGATAGGATGACCGACCTCCTTGAGTCTATCGCGGACTTGTTGGCGGATTTGGTAGACCGACCGTCCAGGATCGACACCCTCATCCAGGAGGTAAGAGGCCTGCGCGAAGACGTTCGCGGCGTGGAATCAGCTATTCGAGCTTCTGCGACGAAGAACGGGGGGGAAACGCCAAGTGAGTGACCCGACGTCCGGGTCGCTCTAGATCCACGCCCGTTGTTTTCTTGATCGGAAGCCGGTCAAATCGCTCCAGGAATCCATAAGTTATTTATTTGCAATAACTTGTTTTCTTGACGGGTGTTTGATTGGGCGGCCTTTCCATTCACGGTGTGAATGATTATCATTCACGCTATGAATGATCTTCCGCTTCCCCGCGCCGTTTCCGGCACCCTCGACAGCATGATGCGCGTCATGCCAGCCGTCGTCGTGGCCGGGGCGCGCCAGACCGGAAAGAGTACGCTCGCGCGCGCCTTCGGCCAGCCAGTGCGGGCAACTGGACCTCGGCATGCAGCTCGCGATGCCCGCCGATACCTGTCGCTCGACGATCTGGACGTTCTCGACCTGGCCCGCCGCGACCCCGATGCGCTGGTGAGAGGCAGCCGGCCGGTGACCCTCGACGAAGTTCAGCGCGAGCCGGACCTCCTGAGCGCCGTCAAGCGAGAGATCGACCGGGAGCGTCGGCCGGGGCGTTTTCTGCTCACCGGGTCCGCCAACCTGCTTCTGATGCGGCGCGTGTCGGAGTCACTGGCGGGCCGCGCCAGCTATCTCACCCTCTGGCCGATGACGCGACGAGAGCAACTGGGACTTGGCCGGCGCGGCATCTGGGAGAACCTGGTCAAGTCTCCTGACCAGGATTGGCTCGATGTGGTGACGGAGCACCCCGCAGATCCCGAGGACTGGCGGGCGCTCGCGCGGCGCGGCGGCTTCCCGGTTCCCGCCGTCCATCTCGATGCTCCCGCCGAGCGGGCGATCTGGTTCGATGGCTACGTGCGGACCTATCTGGAGCGGGATCTGCAGGCTCTTTCGTCGATCGCGGCTCTTCCGGACTTTCGGCGGCTCATGCGCGCAGCGGCCCTGCGCATCGGTGCACTACTCAATCAGACAAAGGTGGGCCGGGACATCGGCCTCGCGCAGCCGACGGTGCACCGCTGGCTGAACCTGCTCGAGACCTCCTATCTGCTCGCGCGGATCCCCGCCTATTCGGTGAATCGCACCAAGAGGCTGATCAAGGCTCCGAAGCTGTACTGGAGCGACACGGGTCTGGCGATGTACCTGTCCCAGGAGGACGAACCCCGGGGAGCCCACCTGGAGAGCCTTGTGCTGCAGGACCTGCTGGCATGGCGGGACTCCCGGCCCCGGCGCGCCGAAGTGTTGCACTGGCGCACGACTACCGGTGAGGAAGTGGACTTCGTGATCGAGGTGGACGGAGCAGTGCTGCCCATCGAGGTCAAGGCTACCAGGCACCCCCGCCTCGGCGACACCGCAGGTCTGCGTGCCTTCCGTGCGGAGTACCACCGGACCACGCGCGCCGGCCTGCTGCTACACGGCGGGGACTCGGTGGAGTGGATCACCCCCGGGGTGCTCGCGGCGCCGTGGTGGAGGGTGGTCTGATGCGGCCAATTGTCGGTTAGGCGTGCGGCTATGTGTCGGAAAGCTCCCCCGCCACGGGCGCAAGTGCTGGATGGCGCCAGCCACGCCTCGTCGCCAGAACCGGCCGTTCAGGCTGAAGATGCCAAGAGCGGGCATCTGCCATCACTCCGGTTCGCACTCAGCGCCGATGACGTACCCGAGTGCTGACACGAGGTCCTCCAACTTGTCGCGGCTTACCTTGCCGACTCGGCGGATGGGTCGGACGATGTCGGACTGGCGGAGCAACGTCACGGCTTCAGCTTGGGCAACGCAGGCTTTGGGGAGTCCGAATGATCCCTCGTTGAAGAGGACACAGTTCCGCAACACACGTCTCTGTTCCAATCGTTGCGTCGTAAAGGGCACCGCCAGGAAATGGCGGCCGCGGTTGAGCTCAGATCGCGACACGACGACGAAAGGCCGATGCTTGCCCGCCCAGTCATGGGCAAGGTAGATATCGCCGGGCCTGATTGGGCTCAAAACGGGTTTTCTGCAGCCCAGTCGGCGCGGGCAGAGGCCGCCAAGTCAGCCCAACGATCGTCCTCGCTGGAATGTTCCTGGCCAGCTTCGGTGATGGTTAGTCGGTCGTAGATCCCGGGCATCCACTGGTCCAAAGGTTCGTTGCCGCCGGCCGTCGGCACGCCGGTGACCGAATGCGAACTGCCGAAGACGCTGACCTGCCCGTGTGTGATGGAGGGTTTCATGCGTTCATCCATGGTTGATCAGGCGCGACGAAGGAGAGGGAGAACAACCGCATCGACGTAGTTGATGGTGTCTCGGAGGTATTCGCTCGGTGGGGATCGAAACGCGCGAATCCTACCGGGGCTGAGTTCCACCGTCCCATCAGGTGATACAGAGAGTTGGGGCCACTGCGACATGACCTCCAGGTACAGACATCGCGGATCCTCCCGGAGCACTTCTACGGAGACATCGCGCTTCGGATTCGCGAGTTGATCCTCTTCCGCAAAGTCGCCCGGAGAAGTCTCGTACTTGAACCCGAGAAAGGACAAATCGTCCTGGGCGCCATCGGCACGACTCGAGAAGCGGAAGAGGCCACTGCTCAAGAAAGACACGGCTGACGCTGTTGCGACGTCGATCTGTCCCTGAACACGAGCTTCCGCCAGTACGCGCTGCCACCCCTCGCCCAAGCTCGACAGGACGGCCTCACTTGCGAGGTCGAAATCATCAAACACCAGCTGATTGGAAGCAGGCCAATCATAGCGGAACAGGAGCCGGATCGGTGCATTCTGCGCCGAACTACCGATCTCGACGACCATGTTCTCCCGGTCCTCCTGGCGCTGCAAGTGTATCGAGAACCCCTTGCCGCCACCCGGTGTGTGTTCGCTGGCCTGAAACTGAAACGCGATGTCATCCGCGCCGAGGGCGTCGCACACCGCTGAGTGAATGCGAGTCCCGTCCTGGCGGGTGAGGCTCCTGGGAGGCCCGATCAAGAACGCGAACGTCGCGCCGCGGGTCCGGTACGAGTCGGCTAACATGAAGTTGCACGTGTCGGGAGGGTTGGCAGCGACCTGCCCTGGAACAATTGGGGTCCCAAGCTAGTCTCGCGTGGCACTAGCGCCAAGTCGCCCAGCACTGAAAGAAAACTGATAGCTTCTACCTCCCGGGCATCTCCACGGCGTCCCCGGCATCCGGCCGCACGCCCGCCGCGTACAGCTGCGCGTTCAGCGCGGGCACCCGCGTCTCGATCAGCTCGTTCAGCTCCGGAACCGTCTCGCCCATCACCTCCCAGGCGTGGTCGACCTGCCACATGTGGTCCTCGGTCGGATGCGTCGATGCCTGCTGGATGGCTCGGGCCACGCCTGCGTTCTGGCGGGCCTCCGACACGTCGTCCTCGATCTCCTCCAGCGCTTCGCGGATGGCCTCCAGCTCCTCCTCGATGCCCTCGGGAGGATCGTCGGCGCCGTCGATGAGTTCTGCGGCGTCGTCAAGCTGCTCCTCCAGGCGGCGGATGGCCTGGGTCGCGTCGTTGATCGGCACCGCCAGACGGTGCAGGCTCATCAGAGCGTCCTGGCGGGCCGTGCGGTCGGCCATGGTCATGGGCCGCCGCGGGTCGGCCTGGGTTTCGATCGTGGACGAAAAAGTCTCACCGCCGACGTCCATGCTCACCGTGTAGACGCCGGGGAGCGCGACCGGGCCCTGTGGCGTGCCGCCTCCGAAGAATCCGCCACCTCCCCCGCCCTGCTGGCCATCGGCCTCGTACGGAGCGTCGAAGCGCCAGTCCCACACGACCTCGTTGATGCCCGGCTCGCTCGGGGCCTCGAGGGTGCGCACATGGTTGCCTTGGGCGTCTGTGATGGTCAGGGCGAATGCCGCGTCCTCGTCGTCATCCGCGTCCGGTCCCGAATCTCCATCCCCGGACCCATCGCCGTTCCCGTTCCCTCCTTCCTCCTCGTCCTCAGCCGCCATCGGCGCTTCCCACTCATCGCGCAGGTAGTACCGGATCAGCGACCCGCGCGGGGGATTGGGGGCGGAATACGTCGCGCCCTGGAAGGGCCAGTCGCCGCGCTCCGCCCACATGATCGTCGGCCTCGCCTGCGGGAACACCCGGCCCGCCTCGGCCAGCATCGTCTCGGACAGCTGCTCCAGCGGGGTCACGTCCGCCAGGATGTAGAACGAGCGGCCGTGCGTGCCCACCAGCAGGTCGTTGTCGCGCGGGTGCACGAGAATGTCGTCCACCGGCACGGTCGGCAGGTTGTTCTTGAGCTGGACCCACTCCCCGCCCCGGTCCACGGACACGAACACGCCCGTCTCGTTGCCCACGAAGAGCAGGTTGGGGGCGCGGTGATGCTCGGTTACGACGTTCACCGACCAGCCGTCCGGCAGACCGTTCGTGATGCGGGACCAGTTCTGCCCGTAATCCTCGCTCACGTACACGTAGGCCGCGTAGTCGGCGTTGCGGTGCCCGTCGAAACTTGCATAGACCCGCCCCTCGACATGGTGCGAAGGCTCGACCCGGCTCACGTACGTGCGCTCGGGCAGCCCGGGGATGCGGTCGGCCACGTTGGTCCAGGTCGCGCCGTCGTCCCGGCTCACCTGCAGGTTGCCGTCGTCCGTGCCCACGTAGAGCAGCCCCTGCGCCAGCGTCGACTCCGCGAAGCTGGTCAGATTGCCGTAGTTGGCGATGCCGTCGTTCGCCGACATCTGCGGCTCGGAGCCGAGAACGCCCATGATCTCGAGCTCCTCGCGGTCGATCTGCTTCGTTAGATCGACGCCCCCGACCTCCTCCCACGACATCCCGTAGTCCCGCGAGCGCATGAGATAGTTGGCGCCGAGGTAGACCGTCGCCGGATCGTGCGGCGAGAGCTGCAGCGGCGAGTTCCAGTTGTAGCGGT
This sequence comes from Gammaproteobacteria bacterium, assembly GCA_009843625.1. GTDB lineage: Bacteria > Gemmatimonadota > Gemmatimonadetes > Longimicrobiales > Gaopeijiaceae > BD2-11. Next base: position 7,412 of record VYDD01000088.1, read on the forward strand.
AGGTCTTGGCGGTGTCGCCGTTCTCGCGCGGGCCGGTGATGGGCCGCATGGGGATCTTCTCGCCGGTGTTGAGGTCGTACCGGTTCATGTTCCCGCCCTGCGATTCGGCATAGACGATGGTCGAGTCGGTGGGATCGACGATCGCGAAGAACCCGTCGCCGTACGCCACCTCGTACCAGTCCTGGTGGCGGATGCCGTGGAACGAGCGCGTGTTGGAGGGCCCGCACCAGGCGTCGTTGTCCTGCAGCCCGCCGCACACGAAGTACGGATCGCGCATGTCGTGGCCGATCGCGTAGAACTGGCCGAGCGGCAGGTTGTCGAACATGCGCCAGTGCCCGGTGCCGTCCCAGCTCGCGGCCACGCCGCCGTCGCTTCCCAGAATCAGGTGGTCCGGGTCCGCCGGGTTGATCCAGAGGTCGTGATGATCGACGTGCACCTGGGTGGCGCCGTCACCGCGGAAGGTGCGCCCACCGTCGTCCGACACCATCAGAGCGCCCCCGAGCACGTAGATCCGATCCACGTTCGTCGGGTCGATGCGCACGTGCGAGTAGTACATCGGGCGCGGGTTGGTGTCCGACATCTTCTCCCACGTGCTGCCGCGGTCGAGCGAGCGGAAGAGCCCGCTCCGGGACGGCCCTCCGCCCCCTCCGAAGCCCTGCCCCGGGCTCCGCGGCTCGGCCTCGATCAGCGCGTAGACGATGTTCCCGTCCCCGCGGAAGACATCCACCCCGATGCGTCCCTTGTCGCCATCCGGAAGCCCCTCGGTCAGTTCTGTCCAGGTGTCGCCCCCGTCC
>VYDD01000085.1 GCA_009843625.1 Gammaproteobacteria bacterium
GGCCGCGACCACGAGCCGTCCCCGGATCCGGAAGGACTTGCTGATCAGCGTGGAGAAGCCCTCCACGATGCTGCCGCCCACGAGGCCCGCAAGGACGATGTCCGAATTGCGAAGGAAGGCTTGCGAAGCGACGCGCGCGCGCCGTCTGTCGAACCAGTCCGGTACCTGACTGGCCTGCGCGATGAATTCAAGAAGGGATTCGGGGATCCCGGCGCGAGGAGTGGCAGGTCCCTCGAGCGCCGCGGCCAGGGTTTCGTGAATCTCCTCCGGCGTCAGAGAGCCCAGATCGCCGATCACGGCGTCGGCCAACGGATCACCGACGGTTGTGTGCCGGATGTAGGCCTCGGCCAGTTCCGGGTCGCGAGCCCGGGCCGCTTCAAAGCCCGCCGCGTAGGCTCCGGGCACCCTGATATCAGCTTTCATGGGGTATCCGATCAGCGCGGGGTTCAGAAACACCACCCCTCGGTACCATGATGTCGGTCTCCAACGAGACGCAAGCGGTCTTCACTGAGACGCAAGCCCATGCCGTGTGATCACCGAACAGGACCTCGGCGAGTCGATCGGGCGAAATCGTTCATGGCTCGGACGGGACCGGGGCCGGCACGCTGCGCAACTGGACCCGGTCGGCACGCGCCAATAGTGTTTCCGGGGCGGCGACGCCGGCTTTGGACCGACGACGCGCTTCCCGAGGCGGACGCGATGAGGATAACAGGCAATCCGGCGTGGGGTGGGGGTAGTGAGGGGCGGCCGAAGATGGCCTGTGGACGGGCGGTGGCATGAAGGGTCCGAGCCTCATCGATGGCACGCGGTCAGCCTCCCGTCGGGCACGGACGAGGCGCGGGCCTTGGCCCGGATCTTGTCCACGCCTCCCGCTTCCCTGCCTCGTCGTGGCCCTCTCGCTCTTCCCCCTGCCTGGTGCCGCCCAGCAGCCCGGCCTCTCCGGCTACTACCTGAACGTTGGCACGCATGTGGCGGAGAGCGTGCTTGGGCCGGCGGGCGCGTCGGACGTGCAGCGCCTGCGCCTCATGTGGAACGCGTCGCCCGGACCGCTGCGTCTGGACGCCGCGTACGAGCAAACCCTGACGTTACGTCAGGCCGGCGCTCCCAGCGCACAACTCTTCACCGCGGCGGGCGCGGTTGCCGGAGGCGACTGGCTCTCACTGGACGGCGAACTGCACTCAGGTGGGCGTGCGGAGTGGCGGCACCGCTTCGACCGGCTGAACCTGCGGGTGGACCTGGGCGCCAACGCCGACCTCACCGTCGGCCGGCAGCCGGTATCGTGGGCGACCACCCTGGTCCTCACCCCCGCCGACCCCTTCTCCCCGTTCGATCCCTCCGATCCCTTCCGCGAGTACCGCATCGGGGTGGACGCCGCGCGCCTCCGCTACTACCGCGGCGCGTTCACGCAGTTCGAGGTAGTCGCGCGGCCCGCCCGCATCGGTGACGGCGAGACGTTCACCCTGCTCGGACGCGCGAGCACCAACGCCGCGGGCTGGGATATGGGGGGATGGGCGGGCGTCGTCCACGACACCTTCGGCGGTGCGGCCTTCCTGAGCGGAGCGGTGGGGTCGTGGGCGCTCAGGGCGGAGATGGCCGCACGTGACCTGGACGGCCGGACGGCCCTGCGCGGGGCGATCGGGTTCGACCGCACCTTCTTCGTCGCGGAACGCGACCTCTACGTCGTCATCGAATACCAACACGACGGCCTTGGCGCGACCTCCCCGGACGAACTCGTCGCCATTGCAACCAGCCGCGCCTTCGCGCAGAGCGAGATGCAGGTGCTCGGACGGGACACGGGGGTGCTGCAGCTCTCCTATGCGCTACACCCGCTGGTGTCGGCGAGCGCGCTGTGGCTCGGGAGCCTGCGCGACGGATCGTTCCTCGTGTCTCCGGGACTGAGCTACTCGGCTAGTGAGAGCCTCGCACTGCGACTTGGGGCGTTCGTCGGCGCGGGCGACGAGCCGTTGACCGAGGCCTCGATCCCGATCCTCAGGTCCGAATACGGGGCCCTCCCCAGAGTGCTTTTCGTGTCGGCGAACTGGTTCTTCTAGCCCGAGATCCACTTGCGAACGAGCCTTGTTGTAGCTACAATGTGGCTATGCTGTAAACGGGAGATCGAGAATGAGTACAGACACCGTTGTGCGCGCCCGCATCGACAGCGACACCAAGGCACGGGCCACCGAGGCACTCCAAGCCATGGGTCTGACCGTGTCCGACGCGATCCGCCTCCTGATGCTGCGCGTAGCAGACGAAAAGCGGCTGCCCTTCACCATCCAGGTGCCCAATCGGACCACCGTCGAAGCCATGAAGGAACTGGCCGACGGCAAGGGCCGACGGTTCGACAGCGTCGAGGAGTTGTTCCGCGATCTCGACATCTGACATGCTGACCCCGGTCCGCTCCTCGCGGTTCAAGCGCGACGTCAGGAAAGCAGTAGCGCGGGGTAAGGACATGGACAAGCTGCGGGCGCTGCTGGCAACCCTGGTCCAGCGGGAGCCCCTGTCCGCGCGTCATCGCGATCATCCGCTGCGAGGAATCTGGAAGGGCTACCGCGAGGCGCATATCGAACCGGACTGGCTCTTGATCTACCAAGTGAAGGGTAGCGAGTTGCACCTGGTCCGTACCGGTACCCACTCCGACTTGTTCAAGGAATAGGCGGATCGCGCCGACGCCCATCCGCTCGAGTTGGCGACGACGTCTAACCCATTCCCCGCGGCAGCCAGCGCCCGACCCGCTTCATGTAGGCCACATACTCGTCCCCGAATTCCCGCGTGAGGCGCGGTTCCTCGTAGAGCCGGATGAACAGCGAGAAGAAGACGAAGATCGCGCCCCCGTAGGCCCAGAGGACCGGCATCCCGTAGAGAACGGCCCACCCCGTGACCGCGCTCAGGACCGCCACGTACATGGGGTTGCGCGTGTAGCGGTAGAACCCGCGCGTCACCAGCCGCCTGGGCGCGTCGGTGATCGCAGGCGTGCCTCTGCCGAACGACGCGAAGTCCCACGCCGATCGCAGGTAAAGGACGGCGCCGAGCGCCAGGAGAAGGAGGGCGAGGACGCGAGTGGCGCCGGCCGCTGCCGCCCGGTCCCCCGCGATGAGCAGCGGGATGAGCACCGCAACGCTCCCGGGCACCACCACCGTGAACAGGGCCGTCTTCAGCAACGGGCTCATGTCGTGCCTCGGAAGCTCAATCGAACAGTATCTCCAAATCTCCCGAGTTGTGACCGAAGACGCCAAGCAGCCGGCTGCAACGCCGTTCGATCGCCTTAGCAGATAGATGTACATCAATGAAATAGGAGGACCCCATGATTCCGCTGGCGGAGCGTAACTCTGTCGGATCAGTAGAAACCCAGGGGAGCTTTCTTCCACGTAGCTCCAGGGCCTTTTCGAACTCGCCTCCGTGCTTCTCGAAAAGGGCACTTGCTACGCCAGCGAGCACCGCTCGGTGAGTTGTCGCGCTGTGGTACTTTCCCCAGAGCCGGAATCCCGTGGGGCTTGGACCTGGCGGTCTCCTCTTACGGGGAGGCGTCTTGCTCTTGCCTGGCTTCGCGTCTCCGCTCGTCGGTCGCGGGTCGACCGGATCAGGCGGAGGACCCACCGGATACCCGCTGTCGTCAGGCAAGGGGTCCCCACGCAGAACGGAGATGATGAGTTCCGGGGCTGGTTGAAGACGCGTCTTCTCGTGAACGCGCCGCGTCACCAATTCGATGAGTTCCTGGTCGGGATCTGTCTGCATTCCGCGCCAAACTTCGGGAGTCCTCTTCCGAAGCTTCGTGAGGTCACGAAGGACACGGAGTGCTTGCTTGGCTCGCTCTTCCGAACGATGACCCAGGAGTTCTTCCCGCGACAGATAGTTCTCAAAGCTCGCCGCTACCCGTTCAGTCGAATCCGACTTGATGTCCAACACCTCGAACCGCCTGCTCTCGGGCGGCCCCTTCTCCCTCGGCAAATAGAACCACCATTCGAGACCATCCGTAAGTGCGCAGATGTCCACGCCCACACGAAAAGCGTACTCAAGTACCTGATCCAGATGGTCATCAAGCTTCTGCCCAGGCGCCTTTACTTCGATGAACGCGACCACATGGGGCCTTCCGATGAGGGCGATATCGATTCGACGCTTCTTGCTCTTGTCACCGGCGTTGTACTCAAGTTGGACTCGGTTCGGGTCGGCCTGATCCCATCCGAGAGCTGTCAGAGTCGGCAGGACCGCCTGTACCTTCGTGCTCTCCTCGTTGGGGGGCACGGGGAGTGACCGGATGCGGTCGATCGTCTCTCGCAGGGGCATTCCTGGCTCCAGTTGGCACGTTGGGTCGAACCCTTGGCGCAGATCGAACGAAACTGGGACGTGACCATGAAGGCTTGCAAGTACAGCACTTGGCACCGAACCGATGAGTTGTACGTCAGGTAGCGAGGGCTCATTCTCGGTAACCCCGGGATAGCAGCCGCACACTCTCACGACCACGAGTCTCCCATGAACCACCTCGGCAACCCTTCCCTCCCCGTCGTCACCCGCTCGGTCGCGTTCCGCGACTTCGTGGTCTTTCAGGTCAAGCTCGCGCTGGACGGGGTCAAGGATGCGGTCCTGATGAGCCTGTCGGTCATCGCGATCGTGATCGACATGATCGCCGGGGGAGGCAGGCGTCCCCGCCGCTTCTACGCCGTCATCCGGCTGTGCTCGCGCTTCGACCGGTGGCTCAGGCTGCACAGCACGAAGGGGTTCGCCGAGACGGGGGAGCTGCTCTGGCCGGACCAGCCAGGGACCGGCGCCGGAATCGGCGAGCGGCGCATGCTGGGATCCGACGCCGACACCCTCATCGAGCGGGTCGAGGACCTTGCGCGGCGCGAGAGCAAGTCCGCGGAGCGCTGGCTCGACGATATGATCGAGCGCCAGCGCCGGGCCGGAGGGCGCATGCGCGAGGCCCCGGGCCGGGAGACGACGGACTACGACCGCGATCTTGAGGACTTCGACCGCGACCTCAGATCGCGCGGGCGCTGAGACGACAAGGCACGGCACCAGCACGGGTCCCATGTCGACATCTCTGGCGCACGTCCCTCCATCGGGGCAGTTTGCGAGGAGAATCGGACTCATCCTCAGGAGGCTGCGCCATGACCCGGAAACACCTTCGCTTCGTTCTCGCCTGCATCTGTAGCACCGCGCCGGTCCTGCTCGCTCTGGCACCGGCGCCCCTTTCCGCCCAGCACGACGAGCACGGGCCTGGTCCGGCTCCGGACGGCGAAGAGGTTCTGCTCATTTCCTCGGCCCTCGGGCCCTACACGCGCACCATCACCACCGACTCCGAAGCTGCGCAGGCGTACTTCACGCAGGGCATGCAGCTCATGTACGCCTTCACGCCTTCGGACGCGAACCGCTCCTTCAAGGAGGCGCAGCGCCACGATCCCGAGTGCGCCATGTGCTACTTCGGCGAAGCGTGGTCGCTGGGCCGCTATCTGAACGGCGCGATGCTCCCCGAAGACGCCCCCACCGCCTACGCCGCCATCCACAAGGCGAAGGAACTGGCGGCGGAGTCCGGCACCGACGTCGAGCGGGCCCTCATCGACGCGATGATCGTCCGCTACGCGCCCGAGCACGAGGGCGACGACCAGCGCCTGGAGCTGGACAAGGCCTACGCGGCCGCCATGGAGAAGGTGTGGGAGGCGCATCCCGGCGACATCGAGGTCGGCACCTTCTTCGGCGAGTCGCTCATGCTGCTCCAGCCCCGGCGCGGCTACTGGGACATCGAGAACCCCGAGGTGCAGAAGATCCACCGGGTGCTTGAGCAGACCCTCGCGCTGAACATCGCCCACCCGGGCGCCTGCCACCTCTACGTTCATGCCACCGAACCCACCGCCAGCCCCGGCAAGGCGGAAGCGTGCGCGGACCACCTCGGCCAGTCGATCCCCGGCGCGAGCCACATCCAGCACATGCCCTCGCACACCTACAACCGGATCGGGCGCTGGCATGACGCGGTGATCGCCAACACGCATGCCTGGCACTCCGACCAGAAGGCCAACCACGACCTGGGCTACGCCATCTACCCGTCGCACAACCTGCACATGCTGCTCTTCGCGGCCTCCATGGCCGGCGAGGGCGCGGTCGCCATGCAGGCCTCGCGCAACTACGGCAAACTGGTGTCGGGCGGCAGCTTCTACGAGTCGCTGACCGGCGTCCGCTTCGGCCTCTGGGAAGACGTGCTGGCGATCGATGAACGCCCCGAGCAGCCGCTCTTCGCGGGCTTCTGGGACTTCGGGCGCGGATTCGCCCATCTGCGCATGGAACGGCCCGACAGCGCCGCGTTCTACATGGAGCGGCTGAAGGAGGCACGTGACGCACTCGACGACGAGGCGCCCTTCCGCGGGCACTCGGCTGTCGACCTGATTACCATCGTGGGCGGGATTCTCGAGGGCGAGATGCTCGCCGCCGAGGGCGATGTCGACGGGGCCGTGCGCGTGCTCGAGGAGGCCATCGAGGTCGAGGACGGGCTCCGCTACGACGAGCCCGAGCCCCTCAACTTCGCGGCTCGCCACTGGCTGGGCGCCATCCTTAACGACTCGGGACGCCACGCGGAGGCCGAAGAGGTGTTCCGCGCCGCGCTGGAAGACCATCCTCACAACGGCTGGTCGCTCTTCGGGCTGGAGCGCGCGCTCCGGGCCCAGGGGCGGCACGCCGAGGCCGACGAGACGCTGGCCGAGCGCATGGAGTACTGGGCCAACGCCGATGTCTGGCTGATGTCGGCGCGCTTCTGATGCCGGCGCGCCTCTGATGCACGACCGGGCCGCGCTTCGGGCCGCCAGGGGGTTCATCCTGTCGACCAGGACGGGCATGTGGGCGCTCGTCCTGGCCGCGGCATGGACGGTTGCCCTGGCGGTCCTTCCCAGCCCGGCGAGCGCACAACGCTGGGGGCGCGGCTGGTCCCGGCGCGCGCCCATGGCCAACCCCGGGGAGGCGGCCGAGTTCGGCTTCACCTTCTGCCGCATCGCCTACCGCAGCGTGCGCAACGAGGCGCTTGGCCAGGGATGGCGCACCGACTATCCCAACTCCGACGCCAACTTCTCCCTGCGCTTCTCCCAGCTCACCACCAGCGCGGTCAGCCGCTCCGAGAACGGCGAGCCCTTCTACGCGGTGGTGACGCTGGAGGACGACGAGATCTTCAAGTGTCCCTTCGTCTTCATGTCGGATGTGGGGACGGTCGGCTTCGACCCCGAGGAGATCGAGCGCCTGCGCACCTATCTCCTCAAGGGCGGCTTTCTGTACGTGGACGATTTCTGGGGCGACCGCGCCTGGCAGCACTGGGAACAGACCATGCGCGAGGTGCTCCCCGATCACTTCATCCAGGACGTGCCGAGCGACCACCTGCTGCTGAACGGGCTCTATCAGGTCCGCAACGTGCCGCAGGTGCCCTCGATCCAGTACTGGTACCGGACCGGGCGGCAGGCGACATCCGAGCGCGGGTTCGAGAGCGCCGAAGTGCACTTCCGCGCGATCTTCGACGAGGAAGGGCGAGCGATGGTGGTCATGACCCACAACACCGACATCGCCGACGGCTGGGAGCGCGAGGGCGAGGACGAGGCGTTCTTCTTCCGGTTCTCCCCGGAGTCGTACGCGCTCGGCATCAACATCGTGCTGTACGCGCTGACGCACTGACCGACCTGGCGGTGTACTGATGATTACTGGTGATTACTACTGATATCTACTGATGATATGATGGAGCGTTTCGGGCGTATTAGACGGGGCGGGACGTGCCGCGCGGCGACTTTGGCCCCGGTCAGCTCACCGCTCGCGGCGCTCGCCCTGGCCACTCCGCTCGCCTTGGCTGCCCCACTCGCCGCACAGGAGACGGTGCGCCTTGTCCCGCAGCAGGTCGAAGCCGGGCGCGGCGTGTACGATCGCTCGTGCGCGGAATGCCACCGCGCCGATCTGAGCGGCGACTTCGAGGCGCCGGAGTTGGCGGGCCGGAACTTCCTCGCCGCCTGGCGGACGGCACCGCTCGACGAGCTGCTGGCGGTGGTGCGCGACATGCCCCCGGAGGAGCCCGGCACCCTGACCGAGGCGCAGTACCTGGCGGTGACCGCCTTCCTGCTCTCGGCCAACGGGGCGGCGGCCGACCTGGGCGTGCTGGCCTCCGGGCAGGCTATCGGGGAGGTGCTGGCGGGGCAGATGTCTGCCGCCGCTGAGCCCGCTCCCGCGGC
>VYDD01000386.1 GCA_009843625.1 Gammaproteobacteria bacterium
GCTATGGGGTTGGGGGTTCAACGAGCTTTCGGCGGCCTTCTTCATCATGGGCGTGATCGTGGGCGTTCTGGCGGGGCTGGGCGTGGGCGGTACGACCGAGGCCTACCTGCGCGGCTTCCGCGAGATGACCTTCGCCGCCCTGCTGATCGGTTTCGCGCGCGCGATCTACGTGGTCCTGCAGGACGGCCGGGTGGTGGACACCATCGTGCACGGGCTGTTCACGCCCCTGGAGGGGCTGCCGGTGCTGGCGTCCGCCTTCGGGATGGTGGCGGCCCAGGCGGCGATCCATGTGCCCGTCCCCAGCGTGAGCGGACAGGCGGTGCTGACCATGCCGGTACTGGTGCCCCTCTCCGACCTGCTCGGCATGTCGCGCCAGGTGACTGTGCTGGCATATCAATACGGCGCCGGGCTGTGCGAGCTGCTGACCCCCACCAACGGCGCGCTGATGGCGATCCTGGCGTCGGCGAAGATTCGCTACGAGGACTGGATCCGCTACGTGGGGCCCCTCTACCTGGGGCTGGTCGCCATCGGCATGGTGGCGATCTGGGTCGCGCTGGGGATCGGGCTGCAGTGAGGGGGGGGGTCGCGATGGCCTCTCCGAAGCCGGACGAGACTCTCGCAGTTGACAGAGTTGTGACCAGTCATCCATACTGGTCACATGGAAACCATTAATGCCTCGGACTTCAAGGCCCGCTGCCTGGCCATCCTCGACCGCGTGCAAGCGACGGGCGAGCGGATCGTGATTCTCAAGCGAGGCCGTCCGGTGGCCGAGTTGGGGCCATCGACTCGAGCCGAGACACGGTATCCACAGTCTGAACTCAGGGGCACGGTCACGATCTTGGGTGATGTGATCGCACCGGCGGTTCCCTCCGAGCATTGGGAGAGCCTCGGCGAGTGATCGCCCTGCTCGACACCCATGTCCTGATCTGGTGGCTTCAGGATCCCGCGCTCCTGTCGCCAGCCCAGAAACGCGTAACGGATGAAGCTGGTAAGGAGTCGCCGCTACGGGTATCTGACATCTCGCTATGGGAGATCGCGACGCTCCATAGCCTTGGCCGCATCCGTCTTGCGATCCCCGTGAGGGAATGGCTTGAGAAGGCGGTTGCCCCACCGCTTGTCCGACGGCATGGCATCTCGCCGGCCATTGCCGCGGAGGTGGCCCGCCTTCCGGATTCCTTTCACCGAGATCCCGCCGCTCGCATTCTCGTGGCGACCGCGCGCACCTTGGGCGCAACGCTCTTGACGCACGATCGTCGCATCCGGGAGTCGGGGCTGGTAGAGACGGTCTGCTAGCCTCCGGTCACTACCACTCCTCTCTCCCCTGCGCAGGTCCGGTGTCAATCTCGCCGTGGAGCGTATCCGGTCTCCTCGCGTTGGGGTGATCTACGATAGTGACTAGAGATCGACGGCGCGCGCGGGGGATCGACGGCGTGCGTAGGGTTGTCAGGTCACCCACCCGCGCATTGCGATCGTGCCTGACGGGGCGAGCGCCTCCACGATGCGCTCCTGCTGTGGACCGGATCCGTCCGCGTCGGCGGGTGGCCCGTGGCCCGCAAGTGCGATCGGCTGGTCTACGAAGAGCGGAGCCAGCGCCCGGTAGCGGAACTGCCTCACAGGACGCGGGCTGTGTCGCTGGGTGGCATCGAGGAGGACGAGTGCGGTAAGCGGCCCGTGCACCAGGAGCCCAGGATAGCCTTCCTGCTTCGTGACGTAGGGATGGTCGTAGTGGATGCGGTGGCCGTTGTAGGTCAGGGCCGAGAACTGGAAGAGGGTGACCGTGGTGGGAAGGAAAGTTTCCGTCCATTCCGGCGTGGGATCGGTACGCCCGCCGTTGCCGCCGGCCACGTCGTCCTCGTCCGTCGTAGCGGCTGTACCGCCGCCTTGGCGGGGTTCGGCCGCCCCTTGCCGCGCAGCCTGAGGCCGGTCTGTCGCAGTGGACGGGCGCGGCGCGGACTCCCGGTAGACGATCACCTGCTCCTCCTCCACGCACCGGCGATCCCTCTGCAGGACCGTGTGGCCCACGGTGACGAATACGAGCCGGCCGCTCCGCCCGCGTTTCTCTGTGATGCTCAGGATCTCCGACCTGAGTTCGGCCGGCTCACCGAGGGCAACCGGCCGTAGCGCCCGGAGCGTCCCCCCCGCCCACATGCGCCGGGGCAGGTCGATGTCGGGCATGAAGTCTCCCCGCACCTCGTGTCCGTCGCGCGCCAGGCGGGAAGCGCGGACGGGCTGCCGGAAATAGAGCCAGTGCCATCCCAGCGGGAGGGGGTCGCCCTCCGAGATGGCGCGCGGATCGCGGTCGACCAGACCGAGCATGGCCTGGGCCGGCCCGGGCGCGAGAATGTCAGTGCGCACCCGCGTGCGCCTCTCGCCTTCGGCCGGCACCCCTGATTCCTTCACTTGCGTGCTTCCCGGTCGGCGGCCGCACGCGCCCGCGCCAGCACGCGCCTCGCCACCTCGGCGACCGGACGATCCACCATGCTGCCCTCGAGTGCAACCGCGCCGCCGCCGGCCTCCCGGTCCGCGTCCAGAATCCGGAGAGCGCGCTCGACCTCGAGTTCCGAAGGGGTGAAGACCTCGTGGATGACCGGAAGCTGCGCCGGATGGATGGCCATCTTTCCCGCGAATCCCAGGAGACGAACCCGGCCGGCCTCCTCGCGCAGGCGCCTCATCTCACCGAAATTGACCGAGGGCATGTCGATGGCGTCCAGGCCGCTCAGGGCGGCCGCGTGGACCACGCGCGAGCGCGCGTAGAGAAGCGGCTCCCAGCTTGGGTCGGCGCGCAGTTCGAGAGCCAGGTTGTTTATGTATATTACCAGTCGTGCTACGTGAGGCGAAGTCTGCTCTTTGTCGGCAGCGTTTTCGAGTCCGAGCGCAGTCTCGATGAGGGCAAAGAGCGGCGCACCATCGCTGAGGAGCCGGGCCGCGCGGCGTACCCCTCCGGCGGTTCTGACTTTGGGGATCATGAACGCGTCGGGTTGACGAATGCCGCGGAGCGCTTCCGCGTCCGCTCGCCCAAGGTCCGTTTCGGGGTCGTTGATGCGAATGATGAGGTGGGGCGGGTCGATGTCGTTCCGGGACCCCTCGGCTGCATGCTCCGGGAGAAAACGTGCGACCGCTTCGCGAGCCACCACCTTCCGCTGCGGCGGGACCGCGTCCTCCAGGTCGATGCACACGGCGTCCGCCCCCGCCGCCAGCGCCTTGCCGAAGCGGTCCGGACGGTATCCCGGCACGAACAGGATCGAGCGGCAGCCGAGCCGCGCATGGGAGTGCCCGGCCGCCCCCGCCCCTTCCGTTGCGCCTGCCCCGTCGTTCATCGTTCGCGGCTCCTAGAACGATCTCGGCATGCCCAGCACGTGCGTCGCCACGTGGCTGAGCACGAGGTTGTTCGCGACTGGGGCGATCAGGTACAGGCGGGCCTCGCGGAACTTGCGCTCGATCCCGTACTCGGCGGCCATCCCCCAGCCGCCGAAGGCGTCCATGGCCGCGTTGGCCGCCTTCCACGCCGCGCGCGAGGCGAGGTATTTGGCCATGTTGGGGCCGTCCCCCCGGGTCTCGCCCCCGTCGAAGTCCCGGGCCGCCTGGTCCCTGACCGCAGCCGCGGCGCGCACGTCCATGTACGCGTCCGCGATCGGGAACTGCACGCCCTGATTCGCCCCGATGGGCCGGTCGAAGACGTGCCGGGAGCGGGCGTACTCCGATGCCCGGTCCACGAAGTAGAGCCCGTCCCCCACCGACTCCGAAGCCAGCAGAATGCGTTCCGCGTTCATCCCGGACATGATGTAGCGGAAGCCCCGGCCCTCCTCGCCGATGCGGTTTGCAGCCGGAACCTCGACGCCATCGAAGAAGACCTCGCAGCTCTCGTGGTTGATCATGGTGTCGATGGGCTTCACGCGGAGCGCGTCCCCGGCGTCCCGCAGGTCCACGATGAACACCGAGAGCCCGCCGGTGCGCTTCTCGACCTCGTCCAGCGGGGTCGTGCGCGCCAGCAGGATCATGAGGTCGGACTGGCGCACGCGCGAGATGAACACCTTCTGTCCCGTGACGACATACCGGGCCCCCCGCCTCTCGGCGAAGGTGCGAATGCGAGTGGTGTCGGATCCGGCGTCCGGCTCGGTCACGGCGAAGGCCTGCAGCCGCAGCTCGCCGGACGCGATACCCGGGAGAAACCGTCGCTTCTGCTCCTCCGAGCCGTGCCGCAGCACGGTGCCCATCGTGTACATCTGCGCGTGGCAGGCAGCTGAGTTGGCACCGGAGCGATTGATTTCCTCCAGGATGACGCTGGCCTCCTGGATGCCCAGCCCCATCCCCCCGTACTCCTCGGGGATGAGGCACGCCAGGTATCCGGCCTCGGTCAGCGCGTCGACGAACTCGTGCGGGTAGGAGCGCGCTTCGTCGGAGGCACGCCAGTAGTCGTTGTCGAAGCGGGCGCAGAGCGACCGGACGCCGGCGCGAAGCTCATCGTGGAGGGAGGTCATCAGCCGCTCATCGGCTCACCTGCCCATCGAGTGCATGTCGCGCCCGCCGACAACATGCTTGACCACCTGCCCGCCGAGCATCACGAAGCGCACATCCCTGGTCACTTCGATGTCGTCGAGCGGATTGCCGGGCACGGCGATGATGTCCGCGAGCATGCCCGCTGCCAGGCGGCCCCGGTCGGGCGTGTCGAGCAGATCGGCGGCATGGATCGTCGCGGTGCGGAGGGCGTCCAGCTCGCTCATCCCCATTCCGACGTAGATGCCGAACTCGCCGGCGTTCTCGCCGTGCGGGAAGACCGCCGCGTCCGTACCGAACGCGATGGGGACGCCGCGCGCGATGGCTCGCCGGAGGCTCTGGCGCGCGAGTGGGGTGATCTCCTCGGCCTTGGCGCGCACCAGGGGCGGCAACTGGTCGAGAGCGATCCGGTCGACCAGGTAGGTCGTCGGCACCAGGTAGGTCCCCTTCTCGATCATCAGGTCCATGATCTCGTCGGTGAGGATCGACCCGTGCTCGATGGACGCCACGCCGGCCTGGACCGCGGCCAGGATCCCCTCCGGGCCGTGTGCGTGCGCGGCGACCTTGATCCCGTGGCGGGCCGCCTCCTCGACCATGGCGGTCAGCTCTTCCAACGTGTACTGCTGGGCGCCTACCGGGCCCTCCAGCGACATGACCCCGGCGGTAGCGCAGGTCTTGATCACCTTCGCGCCGTGCTTGATCTGATAGCGGACCGCCTCGACCACTTCCCAGGGCCCGTTCGCGATGCCCTCCTCCGGTCCGCCTTCGCGGATCCCCGGCGCGAAGCCCGTGATGTCGCAGTGGCCCCCGGTAATGCCCAGGGCATGGCGCGACGGGATCACGCGGGGCGCGAGGATGTCGCCGCGCGCCACGGCCCTGCCGAGCTCAACGGTCACGGGGCCGTCGTAGTCGCGCACGGTGGTGAATCCCGCCCGCACCGTAATGCCTCCGAACTTGACCGCGTTGAAGGCGCCGTAGGCCTCCGTCCGCGTCACGTAATCCGTGAAGAAGTCCGCGCCGACCTCGCGGGTGAGATGGGTGTGCGTGTCGATGAAGCCGGGAAGAAGCGTAACGTCGCCCAGGTCCATGTCGTGCATGACATCGGGAACCGGCGCGGGGTTCACCGCGGTGATGAGCCCGTCCTCGACCACGATCACCGCATCACGGTGCATCTCGCCCGTCTCCACATCGAGCAGGCGTGCGGCCCGCAGAATCGTGGGGCCCGAATACATGCCCATGGGCTCCTGCGCCTGGATGGGCGCGGGCGCGAGGATGCAGGGAAGGGTCGGAAGCGTGCCGGCGAGCAGTGCGACGCCGAAGAGTCGTGCGCCCGCGGTCACGGGGATCAAGTGGCGATGATGGATGCAAGCTTTCATGACAGTCGGTCTGATCGAGAGTTCTTCCGGCGTGTTCATTTGCAACGCAAACAGGGCTGACTTTGCAACCTTGACGTGACCTAAGGGTTTGCACTGAGCGGGTCAGCGACCGGGGTGTGTGAGAGCCGGTCTGATTGAAGCGTCAGCGATCGCCTTCGCCGACCACGCATGCGGGCGTCTCGCCGCGCACCCAGGCGGCCAGCATCTGCCACTCGGGGTCTTCGGTCGAAGCCCAGCGGCGGGGACCGCCGTGGAAGTAGTCACCTCCCGCGGAGGGTGCGAGCGGATGGGTCAGGAGGCGGCTCATCATCGGCTCGCCGGGCTCCACGTAGCGGCGCGCGATCGCGTAGTTGCGCCGCGTTTCCTCCTCGTTCCAGAAGTCGCGGCCCTCGGGAACGGGCGGGGCGAAGCCGCGCACGCCCGAAGCGTGACAGTGGACGCACTCCACGTCGCCCGGGCGCTTGTCGAGGAAGACCCGCTGCACGCAGTCACGGAAGAAGTCGGCGTCCAGACGCGGTCCGAAGGTGGCCTCGACGGGATCCGCCGCCGCGACCCAGTCGGCCATCGCGCGCCACTCCGGGTCTTCCTTCGATTCGAAGAACTTCCCGCCCACGTGGAGTGGCGTACCGCCGGCTGACTCCACGAGGGGTTGCCTCAGCAGCCGGCTGCGGTCCGGATCCCCGGGGGTGACCAGGCGGGAGACGACCTCGAAGTTCCTGCGGGAATCCTCTTCCGACCAGAAAACCTCTCCCTCGGCGGTCTCGCGCAGCCGCTGCAGGCGCAGGGGCGTGCCCTGCTCGACGTGGCAGGTGGCGCAGGGCGCGCGTCCGGGACCCCACCCGCCCCGGTCGGCCAGGAAGATCGGCTCGACCGTTGCGCGGTAGTCCTCGAAGCTCAGGGGCGTCTGGCCCGCGACCTCGCCAGTAGCGGAAAGCGACACGATCAGCGCGACGGCAAATGCCAAGCCGGGCCGCCCGAGGATCTTGCCCACCGGCAGTGCGCGGATCCGACCCCGGCCGCAATCGGGCGACGATATATCCGCACCGGACCGCCCGACGCGGCTCACGGGAATACCACCGTCTTGTTGCGCTTCGGCACCTGGCCCACGGGAATGCGCGCGATCTCCTTCATCTCCTGCGTATCGACCACCGACACGTCGTTCGAGCCGGCGTTGGCCACGTACAGGTAGCGGCTGTCGGGCGTCATGGTCAGCCAGTCGGGGATGTGGCCGACCTCGACGCCCCCAAGGTATTCGAGATCCGGCAGCGACCACGCGTAGACGTACCCGTTGGGCTTGCTCGTCGACCAGAGCTGGCGCCCGTCTGGCGACACCGCGAGGCCGTGGCCCGGCGATCCCTGCAGCGCGTCGTTGGTCACGCGCGAGATCGGGAGGCTGGGCATGTCCAGCTTCTGCACCACCTTCCGCTGCGCGAAGTCCACCACGTAGACGCCGTGATAGTTCGATATCTGGATGAACAGACGCCAGGTCGAACCGTCCGGATGCGTCTCGAACGCCATGGGCCGCACGCCCCCGTCCGCGTAGCCGCCCGTGGTGCGCCCGCTGAAATGGAGCGACCAGATCGCCTCGTCGATGGAGGTGTCGATGATGGTCAGGGTGCGCGCGCCGATCATCCCTGCGGCGACGTGCCGCCCGTCGGGCGACATGAACACGTTGTGCACCGTCCCCAGCGTCGCGATCGACTTGACCACCTCGCCCTTCTCCAGGTCCACGACATCGACGCAACTGCAGTCCTGGATGATCGCGACGTACACCGTGCGGCCGTCGTTGCTGATCGCGACGTTGTGCGGCCGTCCGGAGAGTGGGATCTGCTCCGTGACCCTCATGACGTCCGTCGGCACGATGTCCAGCGTGCGGTGGATCTCGTTGCTGAAGTAGAGGACGCTCCCGTCCGGCTGCGCCGCGACGCCGTGCGCCTTCGGGACCCCCTCGATGATCTGCACGACCTCGTTCGTGACCGGGTCGATGATGTGCACGTTGTCGCCGGCCGAATTGGTCTGGACGATGCGCACTTCGCCCGACTGGGCTGCTGCGGGGGCAGCCGTGGCCAGCGGAAACGACAGAGCCAGAGCGAGGAAGCCCGGGACGACCAGCCTGAAAGCCGGATGAACATGGGGCGGGAAAAGGTGTTTCATCGCAACCTCCGGGGTTCGCGCCAATCCGGGTTCAAGGTACGGTGTGGTGCCCACGGCGGGCCATACTCAGCCGTGAAGAAGCGCCGGAACAGGCGAGGGTGACTACGCGACATGAGCTTTCGGATTCACATGTCGTTGTGATCGTTCAGCTTACGGG
>VYDD01000081.1 GCA_009843625.1 Gammaproteobacteria bacterium
TCTTCGTGCGCCAGCAGTCCGTCCACGGGCTGCCGGGCCAGCGCGTCGCGTGAATGAGACTGCGGCAGCCGCGAACAGACCGCGGACCATGAGGTGACTCATTGTCGGTTGCCAGCCGAACCGCACCACCCCCCGGCCCCGCCGGCGACGGCGCGTCACCCGCCCGGCTTGAACTCCCCGTCACGGGGATGTCGTGCATGGGTTGTGCGGCGACCATAGAGAACGTCCTGCGCGCAGGCGTCCCCGGGGTGGTGAGCGCGGACGTGAACTTCGCGTCCGGGCGCGCGACCATCCAGTACCAGCCCGACGCAGTGACCCCCGCCGAGGTGACGCGTGCCATCGAGGAGGCCGGCTACGGGGTGGTCGCCGAAGCGCTGGAGGAAGAGGACGCGGGTTCCGGAGCCAGAACGGAGGATGCCGAGGCGGCGGCCCGCGCGCGCGAGATCGACCGGCACGGCCGCGCGTTCCGCACCGGGCTGGCGTTCACCCTTCCGCTCTTCCTCGTCAGCATGGGCCGCGACTTCGGGCTGGTGGGCGCGTGGGCGCATGCGCCTTGGGTGAACTGGGCCTTCCTCGTCCTCGCGACCCCGGTCCAGTTCTACGTGGGATGGAGCTACTACACCGGCTCCTTCAAGGCACTGCGCAATCGCGGCGCCAACATGGACGTGCTGGTGGCGCTGGGGTCTTCGGCGGCGTTCTTCTACAGCGTGGTCGTGACGGTTGCGCTCACCGTCGGGGTGACCACGGCGGGCGAACACGTCTATTTCGAGACGGCCGCGGCGATCATCACCCTCATCAAGCTGGGCAAGTGGCTGGAGGTCCGGGCCAGGGGCGAGACCGGCGACGCCATTCGCCGCATGATGGCGCTCCGCCCGCGCACCGCCACCCTCCTCGCGGACGGGGAGGAGCGGGAGGTGCCGCTCGACCAGGTGCAGGTGGACCAGGTCGTGCTGGTGCGCCCCGGCGAGCGGATTCCGGTCGACGGCGTCGTGCTCGGCGGGCGCTCCTCGGTGGACGAGAGCACCTTCACCGGAGAGAGCCTCCCGGTGGACAAGGAGCCGGGGGCCGAGGTGATCGGCGGCACCCTCAACCACGAGGGGCTGCTGCAGGTGCGCGCCACCCGGGTGGGCGCCGACACCGCCTTGGCGGGGATCGTGCGCCTGGTGCGCGAGGCCCAGGGCAGCAAGGCGCCCGTGCAGCGGCTGGCGGACCGGGTGGCGGGAATCTTCGTGCCGATCGTGATCGTGATCGCGGCGGGTACCTTCCTGGTGTGGTGGATGGGCGCGGGCGCCGGTCTGCCGGCCGCGCTGATCCGCACGGTGGCGGTGCTGGTGATCGCCTGCCCGTGCGCGCTGGGGCTGGCGACCCCCACCGCCGTGATGGTCGGGATGGGGGCGGGGGCGGGGAAGGGCATCCTGGTCAGGAAAAGCGCGGCGCTCGAACTCGCGCGGCAATTGAAGGTGGTCGTGCTCGACAAGACCGGCACCATCACGAAGGGCGAGCCGGCCGTGCGGACGGTGGTGGGCAGCGACCCGCGCAGGATTCTCGGGATGGCGGGCTCTGCCGAGTGGGGCAGCGAGCATCCGCTGGCGCGCGCAGTGGTGCGCGAGGCACAGGCGCGCGGCATCGAGTTGGAACGTCCGCGCGACTTTGAAGCCGTGCCGGGGTCGGGGGTGGCGGCCACCGTGAGCTATCACCGTGTGGTGGTGGGGAAGAGGCGGTTCGCGGGCATCCTCGGCAGTCTCGGGCAGGACCTGGCCACTCAGGCGGAGCGCCTGGAGGCGGCGGCGCACACGGTGGTCTGGGTCGCGGTCGACGGGCGCGCGATCGGCCTGATCGCCATTGCGGACGAACTCAAGCCGGGCGCCCGCGACGCGATCGAGACGCTGCGAAGGCGCATGCGGGTGGTCATGGTCACCGGCGACAATGCGGCCACCGCGGCCGCCATCGCCGACGAAGCCGGCATCCGCGAGGTGCGCGCCGGCGTCCCGCCGCGCGAGAAGGCCGAGGTGGTGAACGCCCTCGGAGAGGAAGTGGGCGGGCGCGTCGCCATGGTGGGCGACGGCACCAACGACGCTCCCGCGCTGGCCCGCGCGGATGTCGGCATCGCCATTGGAACGGGCACCGACGTGGCCATCGAAAGCGCCGACATCACCCTCATGGGCGGCGACCTGGCGGGCGTGCACGAGGCCATCCACCTGTCGCGCGCGACCATGCGCACCATCCGCCAGAATCTCTTCTGGGCCTTTGGCTACAACGTGGCGCTCATTCCGGTGGCGGCCGCCAGCAGCATGCTCCACCCCGTTCTGGCCGCGCTGGCGATGGCCTTCTCGAGCGTCAGCGTGGTGCTGAACAGCCTGCGCCTGAAGCTCAGGGCCGACCGGCCTCTGGCCTGGTGAAGACCAACACCCGCCAGACCACGCCGGCGCGCTCGAATCGCTTCACGAGTCCGTAGCTCTCCACCACCGCCTCCACTGCCGAAGGCTCGTGGGCGAAGACGCGGAACGGATGCCGCCTGAGGCGCTGGATGAAGTTCACCAGCCCGACGCCGAAACGCGCCAGCGGTCCGCCATGCGGCATCACCAGCCCGAGGGTCCGCCTCGCCAGGGGCGCCGCCGCGCCCAGCAGGGCCGGCATGTCGGGATAGCAGCAGACCACCCGGTCCAGGGTCACAAGATCGGCCGCGGGCAGTTCGCGCGCCCGCTCGACGAAGTCGCCGTCCACGTAGCGAATGCGTTCCGCGTAGCCCCGCGCCTCGGCCTCGGATCGCGCCGCGCGCAGGAACGCCGGAGCCGCGTCCGAGTGGGTTCCCCCGGCCGCCCCGCGCGCCATCAGCTCATGCTGAATGGCCCCGATGCCCCCGCCCACGTCGATGAAGGTGCGGCCCTCGACGCCGTCCTGCGCCAGGGCCCCCAGCAGCCGGCGCGTGGCTTTGGCCGGGCCCTTGCGTCGGAACCTGCGCAGGTTCCTGAGCGCGTGCGCGTCATCGAACTGGCGTTCAAGCCCGCAGCACTGGCGACAGCTCACGGCGATTCGCGGATCAGATGCGCTGGTGGTCGGCCCGCCAGTCCTCCACGGCCTGCTTGATCTCCTTTCGGTCCGTCAGGTCGCCGTCGAGGACCCGACGCACCAGAGCCGGCAGCTCCGCGTCGGAAGCGAAGCGCAGCCCGATCAACTGATCCGTTGTGAGGTCCTCGATGCGGCTCTTCAGGTCATCTGGAAGGAGTCTCTCCATGCGAAGGCGCTCCTCGAGGCGGATCACCCGGTCCTGCACGCCCGTAGAAAAACGGCGCGCGAAGAGAAGGCCCGTCGCCGCGCTGGCCGCGACCAGGAACAGGGCCAGGTTGCCGGTGCTGAAGTCGGTGACGAGCTGGTAGCCGATCGCCAGCGCCGCCGCCGTGGAGCTGTAGGCCCCGGCAAGGAAGAGCAGAGGGGGCCGCTTGGCGTGATTGGCGTAGTTCTGAGCTTCGGCCATCAGGATTCCGGGGTCCGGGGTGTTTTGGTCGGGTGGCCGGGCGTTGCGGCGCTCAGGAGCTCCGGCGGCCTACCAGTCTTCCTTCTCCAGCTCCTTCATCTCCTTCCGCAGTCGGTCCCAGTCGGTGTCGGAGATGTCCGAGTCCACCACCGGGACGCGCTCCCGTCCCTGGGCCACGTTCCTGCGCACGAAGAAGCCGATGAGGATGCCGGAGAAGGCCACTGCGACCCACGGCATGACGTAGCCTACCCAGTTGAAGCCCTCCATCGGCGGCGAGCTGATGATGTCGGTGCCGAAGTCGGCGACGAAGCCGGCCAGAATGACCTCCTCGGACTCGCCTGCCTCCAGCGCCGCCAGGATGCGCTGGGTGAAGACGGGGGATTCGCTGCACTGCATCTGGTACTGGCAGATATGGGTGTCCAGATTGCAGCCGCAGGTGCAGCGGATCATCTGTTCGATGCGGAGGAGGGCTTCGCCGTGCGGCCCGTCGTGGGAGTGCCGGAAGATGACGGCATCGGTGTGGCCCGCGTGCGCCGGGCCGGTGGAGAGGGTCTCCTGGGGCGCGCCGTGGGCGTGCATGGCAGAAGCGGCAAGCAGGATGGCGGCGGCAGCAGTCATGGTCGTCCTGTCTTCTGGGGAACCGGCCGGAGCCTGAACCAATGTAACGCGTGCGGGTGAGGTCGCGGCAACTGCGGCGCGCGTGCTCCTTTGGTCCGGGCCATCGACTGCGGGCGGCCCTGCCACTCTTGACCTCGTCCCGTCCGCTGGCTACGGTAGCGCCCGATGCGCCCCCGGTTGGGTCAGGCGGCGCCGGGCAAGGGCCGGTGGGAAGTCTGCGAGGTGGAGGAACCAGCGATGACGCACCTGTTCGATCTTGCAGGATCGCGGGAGCGCGTGCGCGCGATGACCGGAATGGCGGTCATCCTCTCCCTGCTCCTAGTCCAGGCCGTAGAGAGTTCCCACGCGCACGAGAGCGGACCCGATTCGCCGGGCGCGTGTTCCGTGTGCCAGGTCGTCCACAACCCCGGATCGACCATCGTCCCGGGTACCCCGATCCTCGCAGGATCGGATCTGCTTCGGACTCCGGCGCTTCCCGGGCGCCGGTTCGCTCCCGCGATCGTCCATCTCGCCCCACGGCGCAGCCGCGCCCCTCCGCTCCACATCTCTCTGTAGCAGAGCCGCTCCGCCGACCCCCGCGCCGGCGGAACCCTGTTGATGGCTGCGTCGGCAAGGGCGCACCCAACCCGAGAGATGGAACACATGAATACGCCCAAGTCTCGGCACCCCGCCGAATTGGGGAATGGGCGCACGCCCCTTCTTGAGGCCCGCGGCCTCAGCAAGAACTATGGCGCCACGCGTGCCCTCGATTCCCTCGACCTGGCCATCGCGCCCGGCGAGGTCTACTGCCTGCTGGGTCCCAACGGGGCGGGCAAGACCACCACCATCAACCTCTTCCTGGGATTCGTGGCGCCCACAGGCGGACAGGCGCTCATCGCCGGCCTGGACGTGTCCACCCACGACCGCGAGACCAAGCAGCGCATCGCCTACATCCCGGAACAGGTCATGCTTTACCGCAACCTGACCGGTCTGGAGAATCTGGAGTACTTCGCGGCGCTGGGCGGGAAGGGAGCCCTGACCCAGGCGCGGCTCACCGACATCCTGGTCGAGGCGGGCCTGGAGCGCCCGGCGGTCGATCAACGCGTGTCCGAGTACTCCAAGGGCATGCGGCAGAAAGTCGGCATCGCCATCGCCATCGCCAAGGAGGCCGACGCGCTGCTGCTCGACGAGCCCACCTCCGGCCTCGACCCGCAGGCCTCGAACGAGTTCTCCGAGCTGATCGAACGGCTGAAGGACCGCGGGGTCGCGGTGCTCATGGCGACCCACGATCTGTTTCGTGCCAAGGAGACGGGCACGCGCGTGGGCATCATGCGCTACGGGCGCCTGGTCACGGAGTTGGGCACGGAAGAGATCGGCCACGCGGATCTCGAGCGCATCTATCTGAAGCACATGCACGATTAGGAGATACGGACGATGAAGCACATAGTACGCAAGGAGTTCACCGACGTCCTCCGGGACGGGCGCTTCCGCTGGTGCTCGGTGCTGGTGGGCGCGCTGCTGCTGGTTTCGCTGGGCCACGGATGGGTGCAGGCACGAAACGCGCAGCAGGAGCACGCGGCCGCGCAGGCCACGGCCCGGGACCACTGGGAATCGCAGGGCGAGAAGAATCCCCATTCGGCCGCCCACTACGGCATCTACGCCTTCAAGCCCCGTCTGGCGCTGTCCTTCGTCGACGAGGGCGTCGATCCCTACACCGGTACCTCGGTGTGGCTCGAGGCCCACCGGCAGAACGACTTCCTTCTGCGTCCGGCCCAGGACGCGACCGCGGCACAGCGCATCGGCGCCCTGACGGCGGCGCAGGTGCTGCAGCACCTCGTGCCGCTCCTCATCATCCTGCTCACCTTCGGCGCGCTCGCCGGCGAGCGGGAGCGGGGCACGCTGCGCCAGTTGCTGGCCACTGGAATCGGCCGGCGGGAACTGGCTCTTGGCAAGGCACTCGGCATCGCCGGGGCGCTGGCGTTGCTGCTGGTGCCGGCGGCACTGGTGGGCGCGGCCGCCCTGGTTGTCGGGAGCCCCGGTCCGGCGGCGTCCCCGCTGGCTCGCGGTGTTGTCCTGGCCGGCGTCTACCTGGCCTACTTCACCGCCTTCCTGGCGCTCTCGCTGGCGGTATCCGCGTGGGCCCGCTCGGCACGCACCGCGCTGGTGATCCTGCTGGGCGTGTGGGTGGTGAACGGACTGGTGGCGCCGCGCGTTGCGGTGGATCTGTCGAAGTGGCTCCATCCGACGCCGTCGGCGCTCGAGTTTGCCCGCAATGTCGAACGCGAGATGGCGTCCGGCGTGGAGGGCATCCCGCGGCCGGACCGGGACGCGTTGGCCGAACGGCTGCTGGCCGAGCACGGGGTGGAGCGGGTCGAGGATCTCCCCGTAAACGAGGTGGGGGTCTACCTGCAGGAGAGCGAGGAGTTCGGCAACCGCATCTTCGACCGCAACTACGGCGCGTTGTGGGATACCTTCGAGCGCCAGGGCGTCGTGCACGAAGCGCTTGCAGTGGCGGCGCCGCTGCTGGCGGTGCGTACGCTCTCGATGGGGCTGGCCGGGACCGATGTCGAGCAGCACCGGCACTTCGCCACCGCTGCGGAGACATACCGGCGGGATCTGATGCGGCGGATGAACGGTGATCTGGCCGACAACTCCCGCACGGGCGACACCTACCTGGCCGGGCCCGAACTGTGGGAGGAGACGCCGCCGCTCGAGTACGCCGCCCCGACGCTGGGCTGGGTGCTGGGCAACCGCATCCTGTCGATCCTGGTTCTGGGGACATGGCTGGTCGGGGCAGTCATGGCCGCCGCGGCGCGGGTGCGGCGTGCGGAGGTGACCTAGCATGACCGCGCGCACCGTCCTCCGAAACGAATGGCGTCTGCTCATGGCCGATCGGGCGCTCCGCATCGTGCTCGGGCTTTTTGCCGTCCTTCTCGTCTACGCGCTGGCCAACGGCGTCGTCTGGATGCGCTTCCAGGAGCGCACGGTGGAGACCGTGCAGACCGGCAACGTGGAACGCGCCCGCGCCATCGAGCAGGAGCTGGCCGCCATCGCGGGCGGCGCCGAGCCGGCGTCGCGCTTCTCCGATCCCCGCGCCCCCAACGTGCTGGGCGGGGCACGAGGCAGCCATACCGCGGTGCTGGAGCCGGGTCCCCTGACGGCTCTCGCGGTCGGTCAGAGCGACCTCCTGCCGTACTATTACGACGTCAACATCTACACCAACGAGTCGTCGTTCCATCAGAACGGCGAGGTCGAAAACCCTCTCAACCTGATGGTCGGGCGCTTCGACCTGGCCTTCGTGGTGATCTACCTGCTGCCGTTGCTGGTGCTGGCGCTCAGCTTCAACGTGCTCTCCGAGGAGCGCGAGCAGGGAACCCTGGCGCTCACGCTCTCCCAGCCCGTGTCGGCCCGCAGCGTCGTGGCCGCGAAGCTGGCCTTTCGGGCGCTGCTGGTGGTGGGCATGGTGCTGGTGGCCTCGCTGCTCGGAATTCTGGTCACGGGCGGCTTCGGCTCGCCGGGCCGCGTGCTGCTGTGGTGCGCCACGGTGGTCACCTACGCGCTCTTCTGGTTCGCGCTCGCGGCGTGGGTGAACAGCCTGCGGCGATCGTCCGCGTGGAACGCCACGGTTCTGGTGGGGGCGTGGCTGGTCCTGGTGGTGGTGCTGCCCGCGGCCATCAACATCGCGTCGGGCCTGCTGCACCCGCTGCCGTCGCGCGTTCAGATGGTCACCGCCCAGCGCGAGGCCTCCAACGACGCCGTGAACCAACGGAGCGAACTGCTCGCCCGCTACCTGGAGGACCATCCCGAGATGGTTGAGGGCGTGGTGGCCGAGGAGCCCGGCCTGGGCGCCCTCGCGTGGGCCGCCACCGACGCCGTGAACAGCCGCCTCGAGGAAGTGACGGGCGAACACGATGCGCGCCGTGCCGAGCAGATCGCCCTGGTGCGGCGCTATCGGTTCCTTTCGCCGGCGCTCCTGGCCCAGGAGGTGCTCATCGACGCCGCGGGGACGGGCGACGCGCGCTTCGTGGGCTTCCAGGCGCAGGTGCGTGCGTTCGCCGAGCAATGGCGGGAGTTCTTCGTGCCCGCGATCCTCGCCGGCGAGCAGATG
>VYDD01000065.1 GCA_009843625.1 Gammaproteobacteria bacterium
CCCGTAGGCCGGGGTCCAGGCCGACCCATGGTCGAAGTGGGTTTCGTCGAATGAGGCGTAGGCCGCGAAGCGGCTGTCTTCGGTGAGGTCGAAGGACAGCTGCGTGGTGGTCGACTTCCAGTTGTTGGCGTCCCGGTTGTCGATGCCTTCCCCGTTCGTGATCGTGACGCGGTAGCTCGCGCGGCTGCCGAGGCGGCCCGTCATCAGCAACCCGGGCTCGTACCCGTTCAGGCCGAGCCTGAACGCAAGGTTGCCGAACGAGCAGACTCCTCCAATCCCGGGGCACGCATGCTCCTCTGCTATCCCTGATACCCTCGCGTCCCGCTCAATCAGCGGCAGGTCCGAGTTGGGAACCAGCCAGAAGTACGAGATGCCGCGCTTGAACTGACCCATGTTGAGCACGAAGGCCTCCGAGAAGCTCAACGTGAGCCACGCGTCCAGCACCGTGCCTCCGCGCAGCGCCTCGAACTGGAGGCGACCGCTGACGAAGTCGTTGTAGCGCCCGTCCAGCGTGATCCAGGCGCGCCGCATGGAAAACGTCGAGACGGCGCCCTCGGTGCTCGGCGCCTCGTACTGCGCGTGCACGCGCGCATCGAATGAGACACTGGAGCCGCCATAGGACCGGAAGGGCGGATCCTGGGCCTGGAGTGCGGAGGAGGAGAACGCCATGGCTGCGAGCAGCATGCCTCCGAGCGCCGTCCTTGCGGATGCCGTCGAATCCGGCCGCCGCTTCCGCCGGCGCTTGCCGCCATGGGTGCCCGGGTGCGGGTCGGAATGGAATTTCGGTGCCGCTCCTGCCGTGATCGTCGTCTCTTGGTGCGCCGGCATCATGGCCTCCTGGGAGGGGGTGTCGCGGTTGTCGTAGTCGCTACGTCCGGCCGTGCCTGATTTGGCTCGGCACCGCCGATGGCCGATCGGGATAGTCGCGCCTGTTAGAATAGGCCGATCACCCTTCCGGTGTCAGGATCCAGGTCGACATCGTAGAAGGAGGGACGGGTCGGCAGTCCGGGCATGGTGCGCATCTGACCCACCAGCGGATACAGGAACCCGGCGCCCACGGAGGCGCGCACGTCGCGGATCGGCAGCGTGTATCCTCGTGGCACTCCCTTGCGGCGCGGGTCGTGGCTGATGCTCAGATGGGTCTTGGCCATGCAGATCGGCAGGTCGGAGAAGCCCTGGCGCGTGAAGAGATCGATGCGTTCGTTGGCAAGGGGCTCGAACTCCACCTTGTTCGCGCCGTAGACCTCGCGGGCGATGATCTCGATCTTCTCCCGAACCGGAAGGTCGAGCGGATACAGGAAGCGGAAATCGGAGGGCTGCTCGGTGGCCCGCACCACGGCCCGGCCCAGCGCGACCGCTCCCGCGCCTCCGTGGGCCCAGTGCTTCGAGACCACCGCGTCCACCGCCCCGGCGGCGCGTGCCGACCGGATCACCAGGTCCACCTCGGCATCCGTGTCGGTGGCGAAGTGGTTCACGGCCACCACCACCGGAACTCCGAACTTGCGTGCCGTACGGATGTGGTGCTCCATGTTGGCGATTCCCCGGGAGAGCAGCTCCAGGTTCTCTTCGGTGTATGCGCGGTCGAGCGGCCGTCCTGCCACCACGGGAGGTCCGCCGCCATGCGTCTTCAGGGCCCGAATGGTGGCCACCAGCACCACCGCGTCGGGTACCAGCCCGGAATAGCGGCACTTGATGTTGAAGAACTTCTCCATGCCGATGTCGGCCCCGAATCCCGATTCCGTGATGACGTAGTCGCTCAGCTTGAGCGCGATGCGGTCGGCAATGATGGAACTGTTGCCGTGCGCGATGTTGGCGAACGGTCCGGCGTGGACGAAGACGGGAGTACCCTCGAGCGTCTGCATCAACGTGGGCTGAACGGCGTCGCGCATGAGTACGGCGAGCGCGCCCGCGGCGCCGATGTCCTCGGCGGTTACGGGTTCGCCGTCGCCCGTCGCCCCCACCACCATGGCCCCGAGCCTTCGGCGCATGTCGGCCAGGTCGGTGGTCAGGGCGAGAATCGCCATGATCTCGCTGGCGACCGTGATGTCGAATCCGGTGGTGCGGGTGAATCCGAATTCATCCGGACCCTGCCCGACCGTGATCTCGCGGAGCATGCGGTCGTTGGTATCCATCACGCGCCGCCAGGTGATGGTCTCCGGATCGATTCCCAGGCGCACGAAGCGGCTGCGCTCCTCCGGCGTCATCCGGTCCGGGTCGCTCGTGGCGATGCCGAGCTTGTCCTTGCGCACCTGCATGCCGCGGGCGAAGAAGCGCCTTCCGCTGCGGACCGGGAAGAGACGCTCGAAGAGAAGCTCGTCGCTCTGGCGGGACTCGTGCAGCATCCGTATGTCGATCGCCGCCGCCAGCAGGTTGTTGGCCGCGGTGATGGCGTGGATGTCCCCGGTGAGGTGCAGGTTGAAGTCCTCCATGGGGATGACCTGGCTGTAGCCGCCGCCCGCCGCTCCACCCTTGATGCCGAAGGTCGGGCCCTGGCTGGGCTGGCGGATGCACGCGATCGTCCGCTTGCCGAGGTGGGCGCCCATCGCCTGGGCGAGTCCCACCGTGGTCGTGGTCTTGCCTTCGCCCAGGGGCGTAGGGGTGATCGCCGTCACGTCGATGTACTTGCCGTCCGGCGCGCCGGAGAGCCGGTCGAGCACGGAAAGCCGCACCTTCGCCTTGTACGACCCGTGCATTTCGAGCTCCCCGCTTGCGAGGCCGAGTTGCGCGGCGATGGAGGCGATGGAGGTGAGCGGGGCTTCCTGCGCGATCTCGATGTCGGAGGGGACGGGCGTACGAATCTGGAGCGAGGTATTGCGGCCGTGATCGGTCATTGGCAGGGGATAGTCCATGGTTTCGGGACGCTGGCGCCGGAGGCCGAGGGATTCGTCGCGCAAACAACCCGGCGCTCGCGGATGCGCCAGAAAGATTCCCTCGGCGGCCTGATTTGGGAATAGGCGCAGGAAAAGAGTCTGGCGGGGAACGGTGATTTCCTTGATTCGGTCCCGCGGGTACGGGTACATTAATCGCGGTATCGCGGCGCGCCGGCGCCACGATCCCCGGCCCCCCTCCTTTCAAGAGTCCCGCATGCGACTATTCATCGCGCTGAATCTCTCCGATGGCGCGAAGGAAGGCGTGTACGACGCCGCTCGGCCCCTCAGAGAGGCCGGCTTGCCGGTGCGGTGGCTGGATCCCGAAACGTATCACCTGACGCTCAAGTTCCTGGGGAATCCACATCCGGACCTTACGCCCCGCGTGTCGGAGGTGATCGACGAAGTCGGAGGCAAGAACCGGTCCTTCTCGATGGAGATCCGCGCCTTCGGCGCCTTTCCCACGATTCGCCGCCCAAGGGTGCTGTGGGCCGGGGTGGAGCCGGTCCTCGCCCTGCGCTGTCTGAAGCAGGATGTGGAGTGGGGGCTGGCCAGCCTGGGCTTCAGCCGGGAGACGAGCGCCTTCCATCCTCACATCACCGTGGGCCGCGCCAGGGCGGAGACCGGCGCCGGCGCCTTCCGCGGACTGGACGCCCTGGTTGCCGACCTGGACTTCCGCCATCACATCGACGTGACGTCGGTGGAACTCATGCGCAGTCATCTCTCCCGCACCGGAGCCCGCTACAGCGTCGTATCCTCGGCGGCGCTCGAGACGCCGGAACCGGCGCAGCCCAACGGCTGATGACCACGATCCGCGCGAGATCCCCGATGCTCCGCCCCTGACCCGACTTCATGGCAAACATCCTGATCGTCGACGACGACGCCTCGGTCAGCGGCGCGCTGCGTCAGGTCTTCGAGTACGAGGCGCATCGCGTGACGATCGCCCCCAACGGCCCCGTCGGCCTCGAGCGCCTCGTCGACGACAATCCCGATGTCGTCTTTCTCGACGTCAAGATGCCGGAGATGGACGGCCTGGAAGTCCTGTCGAAGATGAGGAAGCTGGACTCCCGCACCCCGGTGATCATGATCAGCGGGCACGGCAACATCGATACCGCCGTGGAGGCCACGCGCCGGGGCGCGTACGACTTCCTGGAGAAACCCCTCGACACGGCGCGCCTCTTCGTTACCCTGCGCAACGCCCTCGACATGCACGGGCTCAAGCGCAGCGTCGAATCGCTGCAGACCGAAGTGGAGAGCCGGTACGAAATCGTCGGTTCCTCGCCCCGGATTCATCAGATGCTGATGCGTATCGAGAAGGTGGCGCCGACCCGGGCGCGCGTGCTCGTCACCGGCGAGAACGGCACCGGCAAGGAGCTGGTGGCCCGGGCGGTCCACAGGCTGTCGGATCGGCGCGCCCGGCCGTTCGTGGAAGTGAACTGCGCCGCGATTCCCTCGGAGCTCATCGAATCGGAGCTCTTCGGCCACATGAAGGGGTCGTTCACCGGGGCGGTGGCGGATCGCGCGGGGAAGTTTGAGCAGGCGGACGGCGGCACGCTCTTCCTGGACGAGATCGGAGACATGTCCTTCGCGGCCCAGGCGAAGGTGCTGCGCGTCCTGGAGCAGGGCGTCGTGGTCCGCGTGGGAGGCTCCCGGACCTTGCAGGTGGACGTGCGCGTCATCGCGGCCACCAACAAGGACCTCGCCGAAGAGATCAGGAACGACCGGTTCCGCGAGGATCTCTACTATCGTCTCAACGTCGTTCCCATCGAGCTTCCTCCGCTTCGCGAGCGACGGTGTGATATTCCCATGCTCGTGAAGCACTTCACCACGCTGATGGTGCGGACCGGGCGGGCATCCCGGAAGCACTTCACGGAGGGTGCCCTGAACCGGCTCAAGGCGATGGACTGGCCGGGCAACGTGCGCGAACTGCGCAACGCCGTGGAGCGCTTTCTGATTCTCTCGGAGGGCGACGAGATCCGTACGAAAGACGTCCGGCTGCTCTCCGGAGGCAGCCCGGGCGCGGTCGTCCACCAACTGCTGGCCGCGCCGTCCTTCGCCGACTTCAAGGACCGCGCGGAGCGGGCGTTCATCGAGCACAAGCTGCGCGAGCACGACTGGAACATCACCGAGACAGCCCGGTCGGCGGGCATGCCGCGCTCGAACCTCTACAAGAAGATCAACAAGTACGGGCTGGAGCGGGAGTCGTGAGGCGGGCAGCGGGACGGGACGGAGAACGGGAGGATCCGTTGCGGACCGGTGACGGGGCGGAGGATGGCGGACGCGACTCCGAACCGGCGGCGGAAGCACCCATGAAGTCGCTGGCCCGGACGGCGTGGGAGTGGTGCCGGTCGGTTCTGATCGCGTTCGCGCTCTTCCTGATCATCAGAGCGTTTCTGGTGGAGGCCTTCAAGATTCCCACCGCCTCCATGGAGAACACCTTGCTGGTGGGAGATTTCCTGGTGGTCAACAAGGCGGTGTACGGCGCCGAGGTTCCGGGGACGGCACTGCACCTTCCCGCATTCGCGGAGCTCGAGCGGCGCGACGTGATCGTGTTCACGCCTCCGCACGACCCCGGAAAGAACTATGTGAAGCGCGTGGTCGGGGTACCCGGGGATGTCCTTGAGATGCGCGCCAAGACGCTGTACCTCAACGAGGTGCAGCTCGACGAGCCATACGTTCGCCACGTGGACCCGCGGCGTGACGAGTATCATCCCGACATGGCGTGGCAGGCCGGTTTCCTCGCCGACGGCCGCGACCCGGCGTCCTACCGGCCGACGCGGGACAACTGGGGTCCGATCCGGATTCCGGAGGACAGCTACTTCGTCCTGGGCGACAACCGCGACAACAGCGAAGACTCGCGCTACTGGGGATTTGTCGACAAGGGCTCGGTGCGGGGGCGGCCCTGGTTCGTCTACTACTCCTTCGACGCGTCTTCCGATGGGGAGGCTGCGTGGATGAGGGACGTGCGCTGGGGCAGGATCGGCGGGATTGTCCGGTAGACACGGGCGCGGGTACTGGTTGACACCATGCGGCCTGTCTGATACCCTTGACTGCTTTGTTACTCCACTCCGTGGGTTCGACGTCGAGGACGAGAACGCGGAAGAACGTCTCCCCGGCAAATAGCGGGTGAACCGTACGTGAAGACATATACGCCCAGGGCGCGCGACATCGAGCACCAGTGGTGGGTGGTTGATGCTGCGGGACAGCCGTTGGGGCGCCTGGCGGCGCAGGTCGCGCGCGTGCTGCGCGGCAAGCACAAGCCCATCTTCACGCCTCATCTCGACACGGGGGACAACGTGGTGGTGATCAACGCCGCCCGCGTGAAGCTCACCGGCAACAAGGCGGCGCAGAAGACCTACTTCCGTCATTCGGGCTACATGGGCGGCGAGCGCCATATTCCCTTCAGGACGATGCTGGAGCGGCATCCCGAGCGGGTGATCGAGCGCGCCGTACGCGGCATGCTCCCGAAAGCACGCCTGGGTCGCCGACTCCGCCGCCGGCTGCGCGTCTATGCCGGGGCCGAGCATCCTCATCATGGCCAGCGTCCGCGCCAACTCACGTTCTGAGGTCACGGGTTCATTGCCATACGTAGAACAGGTTCAGGCCGTAGGCCGGCGCAAGAGCAGCGTAGCGCGCATCATGCTGCGGCCGGGAATCGGAAGGTGGCTGATCAACGGCCGGGAACTGGACGACTATTTTCCGCGGCTGGTGCATCGCAAGCGCGCCACCGAGCCGATGCAGGTCGTTGACGCCGACGCCCGCTTCGATGTCGTCGTGCGCGTGCACGGGGGCGGGATGACCGGTCAGGCCGACGCCATCCGCCTGGGGATTGCCCGAGCGCTGGTCGAGGAAGACGAAGACGCGATGGGCCCGCTTCGCCAGGGCGGGTTCCTCTCACGTGATCCGCGCAAGGTGGAGCGCAAGAAGCCCGGCCGTCCGAAGGCCCGCAAGCGCTTCCAGTTCAGCAAGCGATAAACCCGAGGACTGCCTGGAGACGCATGGAGCAGGTTTCTCTGAACCAGATGCTTGAGGCCGGGGTCCACTTCGGACACCAGACGCGCCGATGGAACCCCAAGATGCGCCGTTTCATCTTCACGGAGCGGAACGGCATCCATATCATCGACCTGCGCAAGACGTTCGATCGGCTGATCGCGGCCCGGAAGATCGCACGCCAACTGGTGCTTTCGGGCGAACGCCTCCTGTTCGTCTGCACCAAGCCGCAGTTGCGCGGGATCATTGAAGAGGACGCCGCCCGGTCCCGGAGCCTGTTCGTGACGGAGCGCTGGCTGGGCGGCATGCTCACCAATTTCCAGACCATTCGTCGCCAGATCCGCCGCCTGAAGGAGCTGGAGCGGGGCCAGGAGGAGAACGCCTTCGAGTTCTACACCAAGAAGGAACGCCTTCTGCTCGAACGCGAGCGGCTGAAGTTGGAGAAGTACTTTTCCGGGGTGAAGGACATGGCCCGGCTCCCGGGCGCCATCTTCGTCGTCGATGCCCGGCGCGAGGCGATCGCCGTAAGGGAGGCCCACCGGCTTGGTATCCCGATCATCGCCATCACCGACACCAACGCCGATCCGGACCTCATCACCTACCCGATTCCGGGGAACGACGACGCGATACGCTCGGTCAGCCTGATCAGCGGCGCCATCGCCGAGGCCATCAGCCAGGCCCGCAAGGAGGTGCCGGAAGATGAGCGCCGTCGGGTGGAGGACCTGGAGGCCACGACGTATTCGACCGAGACAGGCGAGAAGGCCGCCGCGGTGGAGGAGCATCCGCGCCGCCGAGCGCGCCGGCGGCCCCGTCCGGGCGTCATCGCGGAACGCCAGACGGGCAGCCCCGGTCGAGGGGATTCGCAAAAGCGAGTCAGGAGGGCCCGCGTTCTGGTCAGGAAGCCGGGGGGCGACGGGGCTGAATCGGATTCCCGCGGAGCGCCCGCGAAGCCGTCGACCAGCCAGGAAGCCGAACCGAAGCCGTCCCGGGTCCGACGCGCGCCTCCCAAGCCGGTAGCGTCCCGGACCAGCTGATCCTTCCTGCCGGCGACTGCCGGGACAGGGAAGTATGGACGAGGGTCGCGGGAAAGCGTCGCCACCGGATCCCGCGTCCCGCAACCTCGATCCGACCACCAGGCGGATACTCCACATGACGATTCCCGCAATGATGGTGAAGGCCCTGCGCGACCGGACAGGCGGGGGCATGATGGATTGC
>VYDD01000039.1:0-1868 GCA_009843625.1 Gammaproteobacteria bacterium
GCGGAGGAGGCCGCCCGTCCCGGCCTCCGCGCAGGCGACAAGGAGCGCTCCGGAGCCGATGGCGCCGAGGATGTCGAGGCCGTAACGGCTCATCAGTCGCGCTGATTCGTCGAAGTGCGGGATCTTCGCTTCCTCGACGATCGCCCCGAGCCCCGCCGCGTCTGCCATCTCGCGGATGGCCGTCGCTACGCCTCCTTCCGTCACATCGTGCATCGCGTGGACGCCCGGCGCGCGCGCGGCGATGCGGGCTTCGGGTACGACGCTGATTCCGGGATCCCTCAGGAAGCGTGCCGATCGGGCCTGGAACTCCGGGCCGAATCGCCGGCTCACATCCTCTGCGAACTCGGTTGCGATGATGGCGGTGGCCTCGATGGCGATGCCCTTGGTGATCACGAGCAGGTCGCCTGCGCGAGCCCCGCCGCTCGGCTTCACGTGCTCCGGTTGGGCGACTCCGATCATCGCCCCGGCAACCACCTCGTGACGCACGGCGGCGGTCACCTCGGTGTGACCTCCGGCGGGGATTGCGCCGACTTCGCGGCAGCCGCGCCGAATGCCGTCGGCAATCCGTACGGCGCGCGCCGCATCGGTCCCGGGGGGGAGGAGAATCGAGGACAGGAACCAGCGGGGTTCTCCCCCGGTCGCGGCCACGTCGTTGGCGTTCACGATGACGGCGTGCCAGCCGGGGTCGGCGCTCGGAAAGGTGATGGGATCGGCCGCCAACACGATGCGC
This sequence comes from Gammaproteobacteria bacterium, assembly GCA_009843625.1. Taxonomy (GTDB): domain Bacteria; phylum Gemmatimonadota; class Gemmatimonadetes; order Longimicrobiales; family Gaopeijiaceae; genus BD2-11. The sequence goes on from VYDD01000039.1 coordinate 731, forward strand.
GGCTCGCTCCCGGCTGCGGCAACGGCGGCATCCTCTCCGGATGCGGGCCCCGGATCGAGACCGGCGCCACCGCCGAGCCGGCGCAGCACCTCGTTGAGCACGCGGGGCGGGATCTTTCCTTCAGGCAGTTGTTCCGAAAGACGCGCTTCAGGGTCATTCATGTCCACAGGGGATTGCCGTGGAAGCGGCGGTGGCAGCTAGGTCACCCGGCGGCGCCACAGGTAGTACACGGGCGCGCCCGCTGCGATGATGCCGAAGCTGAAGAGTGTCGAGCCGGGAGCTCCGATGAACGCGCTGACCAGCATCGCCGTCGAGGCCAGGAGGAAGATCCAGGGGACCCAGGGATAGCCGAAAGTGCGATAGGGCCGCGGATGATCGGGCTTGCGCTTCCGCAGGCGGAAGACGCCCCAGACCACCAGGATGTAGAACGGCCAGAGTCCCAGAATGAAGACCTGGACCAGCTCGGCGAAGGTCCTGACCGAGACGTACCCCACCCCCAGCACCGTCACCAGCGCGATGGCCGCCGCCGGTGTTCCCCACCGTGCATGGATGCGCCCGACCGGCCGGAAGAACAGACCGTCCTCGGCGAGCGCGTAGAACACCCGGGGCCCGCCGAGCAGGGTGGCGTTGAGCGCCCCGAAGGTGGATACCACCACCAGTCCCGCCACCAGGGACGCCCCCGCCGGCCCGAAGATGCGGATGGCCGCGTCCGAGGCGACGTGCTCCGATGCGGCCAGCTCCGCGACCGGCATGACCCACAGGTAGGACGCGTTCACGAGGATGTAGACGGCCGCCACCACCAACGAGCCGCCGATCAGGGCGCGCGGGAGGTTGCGGCCGGGGTCCTTGACCTCGCCGGCCGCGTAGAGCAGTTCGCCCCACCCGTCGTACGCCCACAACACGGCGATCAGCGCGACCCCCGCCCCGCTCCAGGAGGCGGGCGCGAAGGCGGGCGCGGCGGCGAGCGCCCCGGTGCTCCCGTCGCCGAACAGGAAGATCGCGAGCGACAGGCCCACGATGGCGAGCACCTTCGCCCAGGTGGTCACGTTCTGGACGGCCGCGCCCCAGAGCACCGAGCGGGCGTTGGTGGCGCCCAGCACGACGATGGCGAGGGCGGCGACCACGCGCACGCCCACGT
>VYDD01000039.1:1878-8072 GCA_009843625.1 Gammaproteobacteria bacterium
CGCCCACGTCCGTGAGCGGAAAGAGCGCGTCCACGTAGGCCGCGAAGATGAGCGCGATGCCGCCCAGCACCGCCGGCTGGATGAGCAGCAGCCGCGTCCATCCGAAGACGAACGCCGGCATGGGACCGTACGCCTCGCGCAGGTACACGTAGGTGCCGCCGGAGCGCGGGAACATGACCGCCAGCTCGGACATGCTGAGGGCGGCGCAGACGGTGATGGCCGAGCCGAGCAGCCAGAGCAGCGCGATTGCGCCCACCGAACCGGCTTCGCGCGCGATCTCGGCGGGAACCCCGAAGATGCCGCTGCCGATGATGGCTCCGACCAGGATCGCGCCCGCGCTCCAGACCCCGAGCTGGCGCCTGAGGGTGCCGGGCTGAGCCGACCCGTCCGTCACCCCGCGACCCGCTCCCGGGTGACCACCCCGCTGAGACACCCGATCCCGCCGGCGCACTTGTGGATCTCTCCCAGTTCCACGGTGACGCACTCCATTCCCGCGTCCTCGTAGGCGGCGTGCAGGATGGGGCAGCCCTCGGGCATCAGTATCCGCCGTGGTCCTAAAGTCACGAAGTTATGCCCGAAGCCGCGCACCATTTCGTGGTCGTCGGGGAAGAAGCGCACCTCGTAGCCGTGCTTGCGGAGCGCCTCCAGCGCCGTCCAGGGAATCCGGCCGGGGCGGCCGAAGGCCAGGTCGCGGTCGGCGAAGCGCACCTCGCCCATCAGGTGCATGGAGGTGTGCGGCAGGTCCACCACCAGCGTTTCGACGCCGATCTCCGCGAGGGTCGCGGCCACCTGAGCCGCGCCCTCGCTGTTGGTGCGCAGGCCCCGCCCGATCATCGCCGCGCCCGGCGACAGCCAGCAAAGATCGGCGCCCTCGAAGGTGCCCGTGCCCCCCACGCTGCGCAGGATCGGCACTCCGCAGTCGGCCAGCCGGCGGGCGATCCAGCGCTCCTCGCCCGCCCGCACGGTCGATGCCGGACGCCCCACGATGGCCCCCGAGGGCGTCATCACGAACAGGTCGGCGCAGAACATCTGGTTCGCGGGCGGACTGCCCGGGTCCACGTACACGACCTGCACGCCGTTCGCCCGGTAGGCATCCGCCATGGCATCGTGCTGCGCGCCGCACAGCGCGGCGTCCGGGGCCTCCAGCATGAGGTGCTCGTCGGCGTCTTCGACCTCGAAGAGCTCCGCACCCGGGCGGTGCAGCAACACCGCCTGCAGGGTCGCGTATTCGCTGTCGATGCCGCACCGGGACCACGCCGACCCCAGTTCGTCGGCGAGAGAGGCCTCACGGGCGGGCCAGCTCGGGCCCCCGTAGGCGGCGGCGTGGGCGGGGGGGCGGACAACGTTCGTAGCCGGATTCATGGCACCAACATGCGACCGCGCGTGCGCCATCGCCAACCCCACGTCCATACCGCCTTCCCGGATCCCTCGCGTTGCCGGCGCGGTACTGTACCGGCGGCGCATGCCGCGGCTTCTCTTGAGACGCCATCCACCATCGGGTACCGCACCACCAGACATCCGAAAGGCCAAGGCCGGAGGCCAGATGACACTGTCCCGGGGACAATTGATGTTTATCTGGGCACGACGCGTACTCGTGGGCGTTGTGGCGCTTGTCGCCATAGCCGTGTGTACAGGGATGGCATACGAACAGTGGTCCCGGCGGCAGGTGGCACGCGATTTCCCGCCTCCCGGGCGGCTGGTCGAGCACGGGGGAAGGCTCTCGCACCTGTCCTGCATGGGGAACGGCTCTCCGACGGTGATCCTGGAGGCGGGTCTCGACACGGACGGATCGCAGACATGGGCAGGCATCCAGCCGCAGATCGCTGCGGACGCAGAGACGCGAGTATGCTCGTATGACCGGGCAGGAATCCTCTGGAGTGAGCCGCGAGAGGAGCCGCGAAACGCGGATCGCATCGCAGGGGAGCTTCATGGTCTGCTCGATGCCGCGGCCGAGCCTCCGCCCTATGTCATAGTCGCGCACTCACTGGGCGGTCCGCTGGTTCGCGTGTACTCCGAGCGGTATCCGGGTGAAGTAGCCGGCTTCGTATTCGTCGACGCTGCGCACCCTGAGCAGTATTCCCGCTATCCTGACGAGGTGCTCCAGATATTGGCAGCAGTGGATTCGCAGCTTCCGGATCGACGCTTCATGAAGGTCTCGGTTGCGACGGGAATCTACCGTCTTGTCACTCCCTCCCGGGGAGACGCCATTGGAGCCTACCTCTGGCGGACGGTCCCGTGGGGCTTCTCGGGCGAGCGCGAAGCTCGAGATGCCACCTTCGACCAAGCCGATGAGACCGGGACACTCGGCGACCGACCGCTCGTGGTGCTGACTGCCGGTGTCGGGCCTCGTTTGCCGGGAGTGACGGACGAGGTGCAGGACGCGTTCTACGAGACATGGCTGATCCTCCAGGCGGAACTGGCAGCCCTTTCCACCAATTCCCGGCACCGTATCGTCGACGGTGCAACCCACTACATACATCACGATGAACCGGATGCAGTGATCGCGGCGGTTCGGGACGTGGTCGACGCGGTGCGCGGGGGCATGCCGCTACGGTAGGAATCGGGTTGCCCCCGGGCCGACGGAGGTGGTCGGACGCGTTGCATCCGCGAACGCACCGCGCACGGCTGCGCCCATCGCCAACGGCAGAGTCAGTCCCGCGCGCCCTCCAGCGGCCACACCACGCGAAACCCGACATCCTCCGCCTGGAAGCCGGAGCGCAGGTACCGGACGCGGTCCGCGGCGCGAAGGGCGAACGGCGGGGAAAGGAACGAGCCGCCCCGCAACCTGCGCGAGTCGTCATTCACGGGCGTTCGCCCCGGATCGAACCAGATGGGCGTTACCCACTCCGCCACGTTGCCCGCCAGGTCGTAGATGCCTTCCGGCGTTGCGCCCTCCCGCCGGGCCATCACCTCGATCGGGCCCCTCGGGTCGCAGGAACCGTAGTGCACCCGGTCGCACGCAGGCTCCGAGTTGCCCCACGGGTACTTCCGTCTCTCCGGGCCTCTCGCCGCAAACTCCCACTGTGCTTCGGTTGGCAGACTTCCACCAACGGAGACGGCGTAGGCCATGGCTTCCCGCCAGGTGACGTTGACGACCGGATGGCGCTCCTCCCCGCCGGGGAACGCGTGCCCCGCGTCGAATCGCCGATACTCCTCGTTCGTTACCTCGTGCTCCTGCATCCAGAAGCTCGGGACCGTGCGCGGGCGCGGATACTCGTCCCGTTTCGAGTACGGACTGCCCGGCGCGACGATCGTGTCCCAGTCGTCGCTGCCGCTGATGAATGTTCCGCCCTCGATCAGAATCGCCCGATTCAGCGGGTCGACGACACCGGGCCCCGAAGGCGGAGGGGTGGCGACATCGCCGGGACCGTCGGTGAAGAAGCCCATCCACCGCACCAGTGCATACCCGCAGATGACGATCACGCCGGCCAGCGCAATCATCCCGGGCGCAATCGGCCCCCCGGGTGCGAACCTCATCAGAACGGCGCCGTTGTACGAAAATGCCATTGCCACGCGGGCTCATGTGCCCAGTCAACGCCCGCCCGCGGCCTCCCGGGGACCGGGGTTCCGTGCGGGTACCACCAGGGCGCAAGCGGCCGTGCCACATCCACGCGCAGAAAGCCGTTGAACACCGACACGCCAAGCCCCGCGGACTGCAGGCTTCCGCCGTCCACCCTCGCCCAGTCGTGGAAGACCGAGAGGGCAACCAGGCTGACCTTGCGCTGCAGTTCGATCCGGCTCCTCCAGACCTGTCTTCCCCTCAGCACGGTCTGGGGATAGCCGCGCAGCCAGTCACCGGAACTCCCCAGCCTCCAGATCTCTTCCGGAGCGGGGTCTCCAGCGACGCGCGCGCCACCGGCCTCCAGCGCCATCGACAGGTCGGCCGGCAGGGGCAGGACCAGCATGCCCGTGACCGACAGGCGGACGTTGGGATAGTCGCCGACGAGTCCCCGCAGCGAGATGTCGGCGCCCCCGTTCACCCTGCGTCCGGTGAGGCCGCCCCACCAGGGCCTCCAGAACAGATCGACTCCGTGACGCCTTCTCGCGTCGCCGTCCAGCGTGGTGTTCGTCTCGGAGAACAGGCTCAGCGAGGTCCAGGATCGGTCGCTCCTCGGAGGGAGCAGGTGGATGGCGGCTCCGCGGACGACGTAGTAGTCGGAAGGATCGGCCACGTACGCCCAGCGTGGCGAACGCTGCGAGGTCACGGTTCCTCCCGATTCCCGAAGCGTGTGGTAGAGCGAGAATCGCACGCGGGGACCGGTCCGGCCGTACTCGGCGGCCAGGTCGATGCTGGGTTCGCGCCGCCGCGTTCCCGCCCGCACCGTCAGCGCGCCCCGTCCCCACGGGAAGTCGCGGACCAGCCGGCTGCCCGCCGACAGGCCCTCTATCGGGTTGTAGCGCATGAGCCTCGGAGTGAGTATCGGCGCTTCGAAATGCCATTGGCGGATGTCCGGATCCGTCCCGGCGCCTTCCGAATCGTCGGTGCCGCCCGCCATGCCTATGGAATCCAGGACTTCGCCGGCCTCGTCGACCATGCTCCCATACAGTCCGTCTTCGCGATCCTCCCAGATCGATGGCGGCAGCCAGGCGCTCGCGGAGAGCGCCCTCCAGTCGCGCCCCACGATCACCACGGTGCCCGAGTCGGGTTGCGAACCGTCCTTTACGACGACCGTGTCGCCCTCCTCGCGCCAGGATTCGACCAGCTCCCCGGTGGCCCGCGCGGGATCCCGTGGGTCCGCGGCACCCGTCGACACTTGCTCGATCTCGAACTCCCAGTCGTGAAACCCCCGCACCGTGACCCTTTCGGAGTCGTCGGCATTCCATTGGTCTCCGCTGGTGATGTAATGTGCGAAAGTCGCGCGCCTCGGAAGCCAGTAGCGGAGATTCCACATGGAATAGTCGACAACCGCCACCGGCACGCCGATTTCCAGTTGCGTACCCATGGCCGCGTTAAGACCGTAGTTCAATATCCGGTCGAACAATCCCGGACGGGGCGGGGAAGGCGTCTCGACATCGCCCAGCGCCGTGCCGCGATATACCTCCTCGATGTCCAGCAGGGAGCCGCTCCTGCGGCGAAAGCTGAACTCGGAATCGATGGGCTTTGCGGGGCGATAGGCGGTTCGCACCACCCCGGAGGTTTCGGGGTCGATCCACAGCACTGCAAAGACCAGCCCGAGGTGTTGCGCGCGGGGATGCGCGGTCACGCTCACCGCCTGTACGGAACGTCCCGCGAAGTGCACCGAAATCGTGTCTCCCGAGCGGAACTGGTAGAAGCGCTCCGCGCCCTCGTCGAGCGGGGTCACCGTAGGTACGAACCACGACTCGGCGGCGCGTGGACCCAGGCCGGAAACGATGAACAGGCTGAACGGATCGCGGGCCGGATCGGCGGCAAACCGTGCCGCCAGCCCCTCGGGACGGCCGGGCTTGAAGCGCTGTCCACCGACTTCCATGCGGGATCCCAGCACCCGCAGAACCGTGGGCTCGTCCCTCGACCAGCGAACGCGGGTGGCCGACTCCCGCCGCACGATCGGCCGGTCGCGAACCAGCATCGAAAATTCGAAGGAATTGCGCTCCCTGACGACGGCAGTATAGGACGCGATGTCCGACAAGGCCGCATCGCGGGCGGCGCGCGCACCCAGCATCAGCCGGCGGGCGGTTTCGTCGAGGTAGGCGTCCGAGGCGGCTGCCTCACCCACGGGTTCGGCATCGGCAGGCTCGTCCGCCGCCGCGACCGCGACCCCGGCTCCCCCCAGGCCGCCGAGGGTAGCATCCAGGGGCAGCGCTTCCCGCGGCGCCCGGGGCACGATGATGACCTGGGATCCCAGCTCCACGTAGCCCAGGTCGGTGCGCGCAAGCAGCTCGTCCAGCGTGCGCGCAACGTTCTTCGTTGCGCAGTCGCAGTCGACGACGCGGGGTCCGGGGGGAGCAGGCTGGGGCTGAAGGCGATCTGCACCCGGGAACGCTCCGCGAGCCGAACGAGGGCTTCGCCGAGGGGCAGCTGCTCGATGGAGAGCCGGGCGGTCGTGGCGAGGAGGCTACCGGGCTCGGGGTCGACGCCGACTTCGCCCGTCAGCCGCGCCACGTCCTGGGTGTCCTGCGCAGCGAGGCCGGGCGACGGGACTCCGGCGAGCCACGCCCAGAGCAGCATCGGCGCGATCCGGACCCCGCATCGCATCAGCCCGCCCGCGCCATGC
>VYDD01000360.1 GCA_009843625.1 Gammaproteobacteria bacterium
GCGGGCGGGCGCCGCCACCCGTGCCGGGGAAGGCCCCGGGGTCGGGGGCGTGGGCGAGGCGCCGTTGCGTATCGAGGGTGACGCGTACATCGGGGGCGAGGTGCGCGTGATCGACGGGCAGCTGGAGCGCGACGGCGGGACGGTTGAGGGCACCATCCTCACCGTGGACGCCGGCGACGTCGCGGGAGCGGGGATGGTGCCGGATGCGGCGGCTTCGGGGGACGATGAGCGCGGCCCGCCCTCCCGTCAGGGTGAAGCGCGCGCCCGGCTGCCTTTCCGCTACGTCACATCCGGTCTGAGCGGTCTCTTCGGGGACGTGTTCTGGCTCGTGGTCATCCTGGCCGTGGGGACTGCGGTCGTCCACTTCGCCGGAGACCGGCTGCAGAACGTGGCCGAAGTGGTGAGAGCTGCTCCCGGACGGGCCGCGCTGGTCGGTCTGGCAGGCGGCTTTCTCCTTCTGCCGCTGTGGGTGCTGGGAGGTCTCGCTCTCCTGGTGTCGATCATCGGCATCCCTCTGCTGGTCGCCTGGCTGCCGCTCTTCCCGCTGGCCGCACTCCTGGCCGGCGGGCTGGGATACCTGGCCGTGGCGAGCGTTGTCGGCGAGTGGCTGGCGCGCAAGGGCATCCCGGCCCTGGACCGGTTCCGGCCCTCCAACCGGCTGCACGTGCTGGCCGTCGGCCTGGCCGCGCTCGTTCTTCCGTCGGCCCTTTCCCACGTCACGGAAATGGGCGGGCCGACGCTCGGTGCCTTCCTGAGCGGGCTGTTCACCCTCGTCGCGGTGGCTACCGCGATGATCGCGCTGATGCTCGGCTTCGGCGCCGTGCTGCTCACCGGGGCGGGCCGCACTTCCGACCCGGGCAGGATGGCGGCGACATACGGCGGGGGTATTCGGGCGACGCGGGCGTGGACCCGGAGGCGTTCCCGGCGGCGCTCGCGCGAGGAACCCGGACACCCCGACGACGGAGGCACCGGTGAGTAGCAGCAATCCGTGGATGAATCAGCGCGCACATCGAGAACGGCGGGGCGCCGGGCTGGCACGACTGACTTGCGCGGCCCTCGGAGGGCTGGCCTGCACGGCGACCGGCCTTGCGGCCCAGGATTGGAGCACCGTGACCGCATCGCGCCAGCTGAGTGGCGAGCGCGAGATCGAGGTCCAGGTGGAATACGGAGCGGGCGTCCTCGACCTGCGTCCGGGAGAGCCGGGCACCCTGTACCGGATGGAGCTTCGATACGATCGCGATCTCATGGAGCCGCAGACCCACTACGAGGACGGAATCCTCGAGATCGGCATGGATCGCGTCGGCAGGGGTATCCGGATGGGCTCGCGCGACGGATCGGGGCGACTGGATCTGGAACTGTCGCCGGAAGTTCCCCTGTTGCTGGACCTGGAGTTCGGGGCGGCGCGGGCGGACCTGGATCTGGGAGGGCTCGCAATCCGGGAGTTGAATGTCGAGACGGGGGCATCCGATACGCGCATCGAGGTGTCGATGCCCAACGCCGTGGAGTTGGAACTCGCCTCCTTCGAGGCGGGCGCGGCCAACCTGGTCGCCACCGGACTCGGCAACCTGAACGCCGAGCGCATCCGGCTGGAGGCGAAGGCAGGCAAGGTGACCCTGGACTTCGACGGGGAATGGCAGCGCGACGCCGATGTGGATCTCGACCTCGACCTGGGCGCGGTGGAGCTTCGCTTTCCGCGGGGCCTCGGCGTGCAGCTGGTGGTGGATGCGCTTCTGACATCCGTGGATGCCCAGGAGATGTTCAGGCGAGGCGACAGTTACTACTCCGCGGACTGGGATGGCGCGGAGACACGGCTTACGATGGAAATCGACGCGCACATCGGGGCAATCGACGTAGTGTGGACCCCATGATGGGTTTCGTCATCAGGATTCGGGCATTGGGCCCGGGGAGATGCTCGATATGATCAGCGCCCTGCTGACCCTGTTCGCCGTTGGCCTGGTTACCCTGCTGGTCGTGGGAGTCCTGCTTGCGGTGGCGGGCACGGTGTTCTCCATCGGCTTCGGCCTGGCCAGCTTCCTGCTTTTCAAGGTCGCGCCAATCGCACTCCTGGGGTATGTGGTGCTCCGCCTGATCGCGCCCCGCAAGCGCAAGGAGTTGAGCGAAGCCGACCGCAAGTGGCTGGAGGGATAGCCGGGCAGGTCAGGCGGGTGGCCGAGCCGGCGGTCGCCAGGCGATGACCTCTTCGATCTCGGCGATCAGGTCAGGGGTGGCGAACGCTCCTACCGGCGACGTCCCCACCAGGTCGAGATCGATGTCGCGGGCCAGCAGCGGCGCAAGCGATTCGGGGTAGTCGCGCACCATCACGTGCGTGGGCATCCGCCGGATTCGATCCGGGCCGACGCGCGGAAGCGGGGACCACCTCAACCGGGCCCCTCGCGCAACGCCACCACCACCTGGTCGCAGATTCGGTTCAACGCCTGCGAAACCGGTGAAGCCGGCCGGCCCACCACGGTGGGCAGCCCGTCGTCGCCCGACCGCCGAACCGCCGGATCCAGGGGCACGGCGCCCAGGAAGGGCACGCCCTGTTCCTTTGCCAGAACCTCCCCTCCGCCCGTGCCGAACACGTCCACCGGTTCGCCGCAGTGCGGACAGGCCATCCCGCTCATGTTCTCGATGACGCCGATGATCCGCGTGTTGACGCGCTCGAACATCTTGATGCCGCGCCGGACGTCGGTGGTGGCCACACCCTGCGGGGTGGTGACCATGATCGCCCCGTCGAGGTTGACGCTCTGTACCAGCGACAGCTGGGCATCGCCGGTGCCTGGGGGCATGTCGACAAGCATGACATCCAGAGTGCCCCAGCGCACCTGCTCCAGAAACTGCTTCAGGACGCCCGCGATCAGTGGGCCGCGCATGATCGCCGGCTGTTCGTCCGCGAGCAGGAATCCGAGGCTCATGAGCTTGACGCCATGGGCCTCGAGCGGCTCGATCATCTCCTTGCCCTTGCCGCCGGACACGCTCGGCCGGCGGCGTTCGCCGAACATGACCGGGATGTTCGGGCCGTAGATGTCGGCGTCCAGAAGTCCGACCCGCAGGCGGCGGCGCGCGAGCGCTGAAGCGAGGTTGGTGGTGACCATCGACTTGCCCACGCCTCCCTTGCCCGAGCTCACCGCCACCACGTAGCGGGTGTCGGCGAGGATGCCCGGCCGGGGGGTCGGCGCGGGTACCGAGCCGGGAACGAGGCGCGAGCGCCCCGCAGGCGCGGGAGGGGGCGAAGGCGTGCCCGCGGGCGGCGAGGAACCTTCCGGGGCTGCGGGCCGCGGCGGCGCGCTCCTGGGGAGCTGGACGTTGACCCGCACCCCCGAGACGCCGCGCACGTCCCCGGCGGCGGTGCGGGCGGACTTCACCAGCGATCCGGGGTCGTCCGGCTTGAGCTGGAAGGCGAAGCGCACCTGCCCTTCGTCGTCGACTTCGAGCTGCTGAACGCGTCCGCTGGAGACGATGTCACGCCCGCTGGCCGGGTGCCGTACCGCGGACAGGGCGTTCGTTACCGCTTCGATGAGATTTTGCTGCGACATACCCCGCCCAGGCCGAAGTGCAGGTGGGATGGTGAAGTGGCCGTGGAATCAGACGGCGGCTACCCTGGTAACCCCCGGAACCCGGTCCTTCAGGCGCCGTTCGATGCCTTCTCTGAGAGTGAGCATGGAGATCGGACAGGTCTCGCACGCGCCCATGAGGCGAAGCATGACCACCCCTTCCGCCTCGTCGTAGTCGATCAGCTCGACGTCGCCCCCATCCTGCCGGATCGCGGGTCTCACGGTCTCGAGGACCTCCTCGATCTTCTCCGTCGCCAGCATGATTCTCGTTCTCCTCGCCCACCCGTCCGCGCTCTCGATCCCAAGCGCGGGCGGACTCCGAAATCGCCCGAAGTTTAGGCAGCTCGCGAGGTCGTGGTCAACCTCGCTTCGGTTCCGGCTGAGACAGCGAGCGCTGATGGAGCGCCCACAGGATGGCGGCGGGAATCACCTCAGCCGCGGTCATCCATAGCCGGGCGGCGATCGCGAGCACGGTGGCCGATCCGCTCCCGAGCGCAGGGGCGAGGATGGCGATCAGGAATCCTTCGCGAACGCCGACTCCCGCCGGCGCGAAGAGCATCAGGTAGCCCGCCACGTACGCCGCCGCGAAGGCCGAGCCGGCGTGCACGGGCGACAGTTCCATGCCCAGGCTCGCGGCCAGGATCCAGAAGGATGCGCCCATGGCCACCCAGGCCAGCGCGACCTGCAACAGCCAGCGCAGCACCAGAGCGGCGCTGAGGTTTGCGGGAGCGGCGGTGCGGACGATGCGAAACCACAGGGCGACCGTCGCGTGGAACAGGGAGGGAACGGCAAGCACGAGCACGAGCAGGCCGGCCGCCACCCCGGCGCCGGCCAGTCCCCAGCGCGGCAGCGGCACGGGTCCTCCGACGAATGCGCCGAGCCCGATTGCGCCGGCGGCCATCAGCCCTGTGCCCTGCACGATCACCGCGGAGGTGGCCGAGACTGCCACGGGAACCCCCTTCCCCTTCGCCAGCGCGGCCATCCCGGCGACCGACCAGACCTTTCCCGGCACGTACCGGCCCATGTTGGCGATCATGAAGATGCTCACGGCGTCGCCCGCAGAAAGCCGCGGCCCGTCCAGCCCGGTCACCACCCCGCCCCAGATCAGCCCGCTGAGGGCGTAGGCGGCGAGCAGGAGCAACGTCGCGCCGACGAGCGGAAGCAGCCGGGGACGGGCGAGCACATCCTGCCACTCCCGCAGTTCGGCCACCGTCAGCCCCACCCGATCGAGGATGAACCAGGTGACGATGACCGTGAGGGCGACGCGCGCCGCCAGCGAAAGCCACTTCTTCAGGGTTTCGCACTCCGCGTCGCGCGGCGGGCCGACCAGATGCGGACCGCGTTGGCCGCGAGCAGCCCGGTCAGGATGATGAAGCCGAGCCAGAAGCTGCGCAGCACCACGTCGGACCGGTACCACAGCTCGACCTCGGATTCCCCCGCCGGCACGGGAACGGCGCGCAGGGTGTGGTAGGCGCGCAGAACGGGGGCGTCGCGGCCGTTCACGCGGGCATGCCACGCGGGATACCAGTTGTCTGCTATGGCGAGCAGCGCCGGAGCGGAGGAGCGCACGGCGAGCCTCATGCGGTCGGGGCCGCGCTCCAGCCAGTCGATCTCGCCCGCGACAGGCGTGCCCGGCAGGTCGACGGGCGGTGGCTCCGCCAGCACCACCTCCCCTGCGGGGTCGAACGCGGGAGAGAGCATGTACGCCATCGCCTCGTCGTCGGACCTGACGACGGCGCTTCCCACGAGGCGCGCGCGCGGAAGGCCGGCCTCCACGAAAACCGTCTCGTAGATGCGGCCGTCGGGCAGTTGCGTCCGGCTGAAGACATTCCCCTGCGGCGAACTCCCCATCTGCAGATCGGGCCAGAGCAGATAGCGCACGTTGAGCAGCCTGCGGATGTTCTCGTTTCCGTAGAGGTTCATCGGCTGTCCCGAGCCCACCATGCCGATGAGATTGCGGTAGCGGGCCAGGTCGTTGGGGTGGTGTCCCCCGGCGAGCTCGATGCCGTGTAGCGCGGGCATCAGGTCCTGGCCCGCGTTGCGAAAGGACAGCATGCGGTAGGGTTCGGAGGTGCCGGCCTCCCGGTCGAGCACTGCCTGGATGTTGGCATCCGGGGCAGACCAGCGCTCGAAGTCGATGGTCTGGATGAACACGCGGTCTATGCGGTAGGCGTCCAGCGCGACCAGGGCGACGAGCGCGCCCAGGACGATGCCGGGCGCCAGGTACGCCCTTCGCAGCACCCACACCGCCGCCGCCACGGCCCCGGCCAGACAGACCGCGATCCAGGCACCGGCCCCGATCCAGGGCAGCGCAGCCGCCAGCGTCTGGCGCCTGGCCTCGGTGATTCCGGGATAGAGGACGGAGGTCCACAGAGAGGTCAGCGCGCCCGCGGCGGCGAGCAGCGCCAAGGCTCCCAGCACGCCGGTAGCGACCAGAACCAGCCGCTGAACCCGCTGTCCCAAGTCGGGATCGCGCACGCACGCGAAGGTGCGATCCACCCCCAGCGCCGCCAGCGTCGCCGCGCTGAAGGCGACCAGGTAGGCCGCCTGGGAAGGCGCCCGGAAGAGGCTGATGCCCGGCAGGACTTCGTAGGCGATGCGCCAGACCGGCGTATTGGCGCCGAGAGCGAAAAGAAGCGCAGTTCCGGCCAGCCCCGCGAAGAACCAGCGCAGCCCGCGCAGGGGTCCGCCCACGAACGAGATCGCGGCAAGCAAGAGCAGTATCAGGCCCGCGTATTCGTGGTTGTGCTTGAACGGATTGCGGCCCCAGTAGGTGTTGTCGGCCCAGCTTCCCGTACCGCCGATGTTGGCTCCCGCGAATTCGGGGATGACGAGGGAGAAGGCCTCCTCCGGATGAAGCGACCAGGAACTGGACCACTCGAGGGCGGCATCCTCGTCGAGTGCCTCGGAGGTCGCGGTGCGCCGGGAATCGGCGGTCACGTAGTCGATGGCCGGCAGGAGCTGGCCGCCTGTGATGAGCGCGCCGGTCATCGACGCCGCCAGAAACAGACCGAAACGGGAGGCCGCCCGCGACCGCGAGCCGCGGCGTGTCCCGGCGGCATCTGCGTCCGTGGCGCGGTCATCCGCGTCGGAAACGGCTTCCGCACGCGTCCCCCGCAGGATCTGAACGCTGCGGAACATGGCGAACAGCCCGGTGGCGCCGAACAGGAAGTACGCCGTCTGGAAGTGCGGCGTCAGGATCACGAGCGCGATCACCAGGGCCAGCCAGGTGAACGACTTGAGGCCGGGGCCCAGGAAGTGCCGCTCCGTGGCCCAGAACAGCAGCGGGGTCAGCGCGGTCACGAACATCTTGCCGTCGTGACCCGCGAACACGAGCCCGACAAAAACCGGGGCGAGCATGTAGCCGGTTCCCGCGACCAGCGCCGCGGCCCGGGAGACCCCCAGCGCGCGCACCCACATGAACATGAAGAAGCCCGCCGCCGCGACGTGCACGACGAGCTTCCATCCGAGCGCCCGATAGGGCTCCACGAGGATGAGCAGCAGGAGAGAAGGCGGGTAGAAGGAATCGCCCGCGCTGAGGGCTTCTACAAAGGGCGTCCCGCCGAGGAACTGCGGGACCCAGCCCGGGACGCGGCTCAGTTCGGTCAGGGCGTCCGCGTAGATCGCGCGTGCCATGTAGCCGCCCGCCAGGGTGTCGCTCCCGTAGAGCATCGCGCTGCTGAAGATGAAGCCGCGGAACAGGAATACGGTGAGCCCGAGAAAGAGCGTCCACGGAAGCCACCTGGGGATGGCGGGAGCCCGCGAAGGGGCGCTCTTGCGTGCCGAGACTGTCTCTGCGCGCGGCCTCCGCGCCTGCTTTCGCCTGCCTCGTCGCTTCGCGCTCATCGATCTCGTCCCACGGTTCCGCGTCGCTTCAGCCCGCGCACACCGCTCAACCGTCCCCGGTGGCCGTGGGCCCGGACCCTGCATCATCGCGTGTCCCGCCAGCCAACTGGCGTCGCAGCGCCTCGACCTCGTGCCGCACGTGGGCGATCTGCTCGCTCACCAGTCCGAATCCGGCGAGAAGGAACCCGAGCGTCTCCAGCAGGACCACCAACTGGATCAGCAGACGATAGCCGAACGGCGGCACGTAGGGGTCGAAGCCCAGCGCCGGATGCAGGTAGCGCAAATAGAGGGCACCCGCCGCAACCAGTCCTCCGAGAGCGGCCAGGGCCAGTCCGGAAGCACCGAACAGCAGCAGCGGCTTGCGCGAAAAGAACACCAGAAAGGCGACGGATGCCAGGTCGGTAACGCCGATCACCACGCGCCACAGGCCCTTGTACTTGGATTCGCCCGCCCTGCGGTCGTAGAGCTTGATGTCGATTTCCGTGACCGTGGCCCCGCGCCCGTGCGCCAGCACAACGAAGAAACGATGCCAGTCGTGCCTGAGCGTGAGCCCGTCCAGGATCTCCCGCCGAAACCCCTTCATGGCTGAGTTGAGGTGGGTGACGGGCACACGGAACAGCAGGCGCGACATGCGGTTGTAGATCTCGGACACCGCCGCCT
>VYDD01000426.1 GCA_009843625.1 Gammaproteobacteria bacterium
GCCGTGAAACCCGTCATCCGTCACACCTCCCCCGGGCGTGGGAATTCAGGCTAGCTCGCGGGCGCGTCGTCGGTAGGGGAATCGGCATCGCTCAACAAAGGCCGGAGTGCAAACTCCGGCGACACGCTATATCCTTTCGGCTTCTCGTTTCCATGCCTTGACGCTCAACAAAGGCCGGAGTGCAAACTCCGGCGACACCACATCAGCTCCTCGTCGGCGTCCTCGGTCGTGCGCGCTCAACAAAGGCCGGAGTGCAAACTCCGGCGACACCCGCCCCCTGGTGTCACTTAGCCTTGGCTGTTCAACGCTCAACAAAGGCCGGAGTGCAAACTCCGGCGACACCTGAGAGCGGTCGAACCGGTCTCCTGGAATATCCTGCGCTCAACAAAGGCCGGAGTGCAAACTCCGGCGACACCCAACAGCGGGGACGCGTCGTCAAACACGTTTCGCCACGCTCAACAAAGGCCGGAGTGCAAACTCCGGCGACACGCGCCAAGGCTTTCGACCAGGGAACCGGGTTCATCGACGCTCAACAAAGGCCGGAGTGCAAACTCCGGCGACACGCGTTGCAGCTGCGCATGGGCCATCTGGTCGGTCGTCGCTCAACAAAGGCCGGAGTGCAAACTCCGGCGACACAACCGCGGCCCCGAAGGGCGACCCCCGAGATGCAACCGCTCAACAAAGGCCGGAGTGCAAACTCCGGCGACACGTCACGTTCTGACCGATGATCGGGCCGGGTATCCCCGCTCAACAAAGGCCGGAGTGCAAACTCCGGCGACACGCTTACAAGTATGTTCGCACGCCCACTGGTGAGATCGCTCAACAAAGGCCGGAGTGCAAACTCCGGCGACACATGAGCGCGGCCTGAGAGCCGCCGTAACGAATTAACGTCGCTCAACAAAGGCCGGAGTGCAAACTCCGGCGACACCTCCGCCCGCCGGGTTGCAGCACCGGCCTTAGGGACCGCTCAACAAAGGCCGGAGTGCAAACTCCGGCGACACGTAGCGATCATTGCCACTCTGGTCCTGCCACTTCTCCCGCTCAACAAAGGCCGGAGTGCAAACTCCGGCGACACTACCCGTCTCCTGGAATATCCTGGTCGGCGTCCCTCCACGCTCAACAAAGGCCGGAGTGCAAACTCCGGCGACACTAGCTGTTGCCGAAAATGGTCGCATCCCAGGCGATCGACGCTCAACAAAGGCCGGAGTGCAAACTCCGGCGACACCTTACGTCGCCCCGTGCTGTGTCGTACACTTGTGGCGCTCAACAAAGGCCGGAGTGCAAACTCCGGCGACACCCACTGGTCGGCCCACTTGCCGAGCTCCCCGGCCATCGCTCAACAAAGGCCGGAGTGCAAACTCCGGCGACACGTGTCGCTTGCATAGGAGACGCTGATGCGCAGGCGCGCTCAACAAAGGCCGGAGTGCAAACTCCGGCGACACCTGATCTCGAACGCCGACGTCATCGACCGCCTCAACGCTCAACAAAGGCCGGAGTGCAAACTCCGGCGACACGGTCGCCTTGCGCTCGGCACGGTATTCGGGTTCCGTGGCCGCTCAACAAAGGCCGGAGTGCAAACTCCGGCGACACCGCCTTTCCGGGCCGCAGACCTGACTTGAGCAGTAAGGACGCTCAACAAAGGCCGGAGTGCAAACTCCGGCGACACCCGCTTCCAGCCGTTCTCGTAGCCGACCCCGTTCTTCGCTCAACAAAGGCCGGAGTGCAAACTCCGGCGACACCCCTAGATCTTGGTCCTGATACGTGTCCGGAACCACAATGTGCAACTGACATATGTGGCCGTGTACTCGCGCATTCGCATGGGAGTCGTTTTCGCATGAATTTCCCGGCGTTCTGAGTGCCCACCTGGGTGAATTTTTGCAGACGAGCGGCAATTTCCGGATCACCGGAGGTTCGCAAAGCCGAATCTACAGGATCCACGGCTTCCCGAGCCCATGCTCGCAGTCCCGTCCCAGTCGGGTTGTGGAGTCCTGAATCCTTCCCGGGAAGCGGTAGATGAGGACCGAGTCGCGCTCCTTGTCGATGGCATCTTCGATCTCTCCTTTCATTCGGGCCATTCGGGTGGCTGAAAGCCGACATTCAAACACGGAAAATTGGACTCGCTGGCCGTACTTGCTGCAGATGTCGGCTACGCGCCGCAACCGAGTGGCGCCATCGCCGTCAGTATCGGCGATATCGTAGGTGACGAGCAAGTCCAATGTTTCAACTCAGGACAAACGGAGGATAGGCAGGGAGGTCCGCTCGCAGATGTCTCGCGAGCAATGTCGCCTGGATCGACGGCACCGCCCACCGGCCCACGCGCTTGCCAAGCAACTGATGCTGCAGCGAAGTCTCCTTATGCTCCTCCCACCTGGCGATCAGGCGCTGTCGGCCGTCGTCGCCGAGATACACGCCGCCACCGGGCGTGGAAACGAAGTCATCGGAAACAACCTGGCGTCGGCGGACGATGGAAACGACGAACCGGTCCGTGACGGCGCGCAGCTCTTCCGCGAGGTCAAGGGCCAGCGACGGTCGGCCGGAGCGAGGGCGATGCAGAAACCCGATCTGGTAGTCAAGCCCGACGCTCTCGGCTGCACCGATGCACTCCGTGACCAGCATTGCATAGCAGAATCCGAGCATGGCGTTGACCGGGTCGCGCGGCGGGCGTCGTGACCTGACCTGGAACGCGAACTCTCCCGACTCGACCGCCCTTCCGAGCGCGCCAAAGTGGATCCGGGCGGCATCGCCTTCGATGCCCCGGACCTGGTCGCCGGTGCTCGCGTCATCCAGCTGCATGACACGTTTCCCTATCCGGGACGCACGCCCGGTCAGCCACTCGGCCTTCGCGGCGTCCTTCTCGTCTCTTGCCCATCGTTCCAGGACCTTCCTGCTGCTCTGGAGCTTCGCGGCGACGATCGTCTTCGAGATCTCCAGGGCGTGACTGCAGTCGGACGCAACCCTGCTTTGCGCGAGCCTCAGGTGAACGTTCCCGCCGGTTGGCCCGCTCACAACGAACCTGACGGCCCCGTTGCTTCGCAGGGCGGCAACGCGAACGCCGCGGCGGACGCAGGCGTCGAGCGCGTAGGTGGTTATCTGCGCACCTCCCATGAGAACCAGGGCGTCGATGGATTCGAGCGGGATCCGGTGTGTGCTCTCGGACGACTTCACGTGAAGCGAGCCGCGCCGGTGACTGATCCGGGCGGCATGGTCGCGAACGTATGCCGTGCTCAGGTGGCGCATTTGAAGACGACACCGTCGACATAGCGTCTCACCTTGCCCGGAGCATGCACAAGCGTCGGCAGGCAGTGCGCGTTCAACTGGCACGCATCGCACCGGCTGTCATCGACCGCGGGGGGAAGCTCGGTTTCAAGCATCTGCCGGCGGATCGCAAGGATCGCGTCCAAGACGTGGGTGCGTAGATCCTGCGTGAACTCCACGCGGACACGGCGCTTGGGTCCGCCGTACCATACGAAGCCATGCGGAACATCGACGCCCAGCATCTCCTCGAGACAAAGCGCTTGCGCGCAAACCTGCATATCCGCAGCATTGCCGTGCCGCACTCCCGACTTGTACTCGACGGGGCAGACGGCACCATCGGTCATCTCGACCACATCGGCGCGTCCCGTGAGCCCAAGCGTCTCAGACCACAAGGGAACAGACCGGAGAACCTCCCGCCCCCGCTCCCTGCGATGCTGCCCGCCGTCGACCCGGCGATGCTTTCGGGTTCCCGTGACGGTATGGGCGTTGTCGTTCCAGATTCCGTCGCAGTGAATTAGGGCGCATTGCCTTGGACAATATGCAAAATGCTCGATGGCAGAGACCGGAATGACGGGTTCCGGGCTCACAGTCGCCTCGCACCGTATGCGCGGGTCTTGTCGGCATCGGATGTCCATTTGAACTGCACGCTCTGCCACGCGGCATGGATGCCGTACCGGTGCCACGTCAGCGGATCGTCCGGGCTCCATGCATCGAGCAGCGCGTCGATCCCGCTCCGGTCAAGCGGCTGTTGCCAGGCTGGCCAGAAAAAACGGTGTTCGGCCCTGCTCGGCTTGAGCCAGCCCTTCTGCCGCACGGTCAGTTCGGCCGTCGCGGACATTCTCTGGTCGACGCCGGCCCCGCGCGCAGGCAGCAATGCCAGTCCGAAGAAAGCCAGGACCTCGACGACGGGATCGGTCCATTTTCCCGCCTTGTCGCCCTGAGATTCGATGCGGGTCTGGTCGAAACCAAGCCCGTTGTCCTTCACTCGCCGTCCGTGCCCGGCCAGACTCTGATCGATCCACTTTCGCGGCGAGTCAACATGTGCGTGCGCTTTCGTCAGGCGGTGGTGCAACCACTTGGTCGTGCCCGGTCCGGCGGGATCGAAGGGAGCATGTCCGGCTTCGCCCACCTTGTCCACGCAGAGATCCGTCATCGTCGAAGTCAGCGTCCAGGAATCTGGGTGACCGCGCGCCTCCCGCATGCGCGCCCGCAATGCCTCGACCGGTACCTTTCGCGGCAGCCGAACCCCTTGTTCGGCACGGCCGTTCGGCCAGTGCTCCGCCACCGGCAAATCGCCCAGCATGGTGCTGTCCGGCCACGCAGAGACAAGGGCGTCGACGGGATCGCCATCCCGGGACGAGACGACCGCGACCGGTGTCACGTCACGGGACCAGTGCAACATGAGTCGGGGATCCAGAACCGTGGTTCCGACTGCTGCCAGCCATCCGTTGACCCAGTTGGCCGTCAGTCCCGGGCAGGTCACTTCCGGCATGACTTCACCTCGGCTTCGATGACGTCCCCGCCGGACACCGCATGGTCCGCACGAATTACGATGGATTCCAGCAAGGCCAGTCCCCATGGCCCGAATCGCTGGTTGAGGTGCCGGAAGCGGCCGGGCTGGTCCCAGTCGACCTGTTCGAGACTGGCCGGAACTTCAACGGTGGCCCCCTCAAGTTCGCTGGTCAGCGTCCGACCGGTTTCGTCGCGAACCGGGGCGACCAGCGGCCGCCCCTTGCCATGGTGGCTGATGACCAGGTGGATCAGGAGGTCCCTCAGTTCATGGCTGCCCAGCAGATCCCCTGCCGCGTCGAGGCGGGCGCAGAGAAGCCGGGCCGAAAGCGCCTCATGCCGTCCGCCTCTTGGCCAGCCGGAATCGCCGCGAAGAGACTCCCAGAGGTGCCGGGGCGCATTCGACTTCGCGACGGGTGAAGCCGCGATCCCGTCGGGATCAAGCCATCGCTGGAAGCGCAGGTCGGACTTGCCGATGTCATGAAACCTGCCGGCCAGCGCCACCGTGTCTCGGATATCGTCGGCAATGCCGACGCACCTGGCGATGCTGCGCGCGCGTTCGGCCACCGCTTGCCCGTGCGCGTCGAGATCTCGCATCTCGACCGCGATCGAGTGCTCATCAGAATCATCGTCTCGGGTTTCGGGAATTGGCCGAGCGACCTGCAGTCGTGCAATCTCGTAGCGGGATTTCACCACTTGCGAAGTCAGGGACCCCGTGAATCGCTTCCACTCTTCGGCGTGCCAGCCGTGTGCTTCGGGCGCAGCACGGACCGCTTCGAGAATTTCCCCGGCGGCCTCGTCTCGATCCGCCTGGTCGGGTCCGTCCTCGTCATGCTCCTGGCCCGTCGCCCTTTCGATCTGGCGCTTAAAGTTCGCGACGCCGCACAGTATTTCGATTGCTGCCGGATCCAGCGGCAATCCCTTGCCGGCAAGGGAGACGTCCATGACAGGTTTGGACGCCAGCGGATTCCAGCCGAACTCGTCCATGAGTCCGCGATCTGCAGCAAGCACCATGCAGTCGTTCGGCGCCAGTGCACCTGCGCCGCCGGCCCGCTCGACCGTCACGCCATCGCTGGCCAGACGGTAGATGTCGTCATCGTCTCTCAACGCCTCGCGAACTTCGCTGATCGGGACCGAGATCGACTCGCTGTCGGTCGCCCTGGGCCAGAGCCTGCCGCCGTCGCCCGGCACATGCGCGCGCCAGATCAGGGACACGCTGTAGCCGGGCGCCGCGAGGCCGTTGAAGTACGGCTCTACCGGGGCCTCGCCTTTTGGGGGGACGGTGGTCTTGGTCCATTCCCATAGGATCTCGGGCATGATTTCCGGTGCCTGTCCGGGATCGTCAGAAGGCGCCCCCAGCACTTCGGCTATCCGCCCCGGCGGGAGAGAGACCCGGCCATCAGCGCCGCAGGCACTCTCGAGACGCATCAGGACTGCTTGAGGCTCCGCGCCGTAGACCGGCCAGTCAGCCTTGCCGTCGGCATTCGGGGGCGGGAAATGCAGGTATATCGCCCGGGCGTGAGGATGCCTGCCAAGCCTGTTCAGTCGGCCGAGTCGTTGCGTGAGCGCCCGGACGCCGCATTGCTCGGTGACCAGATGCTCCGCATCAAGGTCCGCTCCGACCTCGAGCGTCTGTGTCGCGACAACGATCAGGTGCCGTTCGCGGGCGATGCCGGCTTCGCGCGTCGCGGCCATGCCGTGAACGGGATCGAGCAGCCGGTCGCGCATCATCTGCGCCTCGCGTTCGCGCATCCGCCCGGTCAGGAGCAGAACTTCGGTTCCGGAGTTGGCCTCCATCCTGCACAGCCGGTCGAAAGCATCGCGCGCAGTGCCCGGCGTGTTGGCGAACACGAGAAACGATGCCGGACCGGCGGCCTCACGGACAAGTTCGTGAGCGGCATCGGCCAGCAGTCGAGCGATCCGTCCAGGCTTGAGTCGGGGGCTGCCGGCCGAGAGGTTTCGCAGCTCCAGACATTTCGCGGCGTCGAGCCTCTGCCTGACAAGCGGATGTCGAAGGTCCGCCTCGTCAAGATCAAGGCGGGATCCGGGCTCCTGGTTTCCTGTCGCGGTCAGCGAAACGAGCACGGGACGGGATCGCGCGGCGGGAAGCACGTAGCTGGCTGCAGGCGCACACTCCGCGAGCGTGGGAATCAGTCTCGTCAGGTGCGGCGCAAGATGGGCCTCGTCAAGCAGGACGAGGCTGTCGATGCCCGCCATGGCGGCATCTACCGGGCGCAGCCTCGATCCGTAGCCGCGAAACAGGAGCCTGGAGCCGTACATCGGCAACGTGCACAGGAAAACGGTCGGGCAGGACGGATCGGTGGGCAGTTCGGGCGACACGCCGCCCCGCAGCCGGATCACTTCGAAAGGCGTAGCGGCGAGCCCGGCGGACAGCGAGCGAAGCCTGTGAGCGACGTCTGCAACGATTCCGTTCTGACCCTCGTGCGCAACGTTGTCCGGGTCACGGAGCGCGCGTGCCAGACGCTCGGCGTGCTCCGCGGTCGCGTCCACCAGCAGGCGCCTGTTGACGACCCACCAGATGCGGGTCGGCGCGCGGCGCATCGCCGGGTCGAGATGTGCCTCCGATGCCAGCCACCACAACGCGATGTCGAGACAGGCGGTCTTGCCGAGGCCGGTCGGAACGCCGACTTCGACGGGCCAGCGCGCGCCTGTCCTGACACTTTCGGCCAGACGCGCCTGCCACGGAAAGGGCGACCTGCCGTTGATCGCACGGCAGAATTCCGGAAACGGGGGCATCGGCGGCAGGCCGGATCGCTGCGGTGCGGGGGAACGACCGGTCATCACGGGCCTTCCGCAATCGGCTCGCACAACCCGAAGCCGCGCTGCCGTCCCGACCCGATCACGACGGGACCCGATACCGGCTCGTCGAAGTGCAGCTCGACATGCGAGTAGGGAAGGCCCGGCTGGCCCGGGCGGTTCACCTCGACGGGAGCCAGGTCGAGCGAACCGGGCCGGAACGGGGTGCGCGACGAGCGGAACTTCACGGGAGCAGGCAAGCCCGCATGGCGGCACCAGCGCGCGATCTCTTCAAGATCGAGCGGCCGGCGCCGTTCATGAATGGCGGGAATCGCCGTGACCCAGACCTTGGACGGGCGGCACCAGCGCCTTGGGTCGGCGCCCCACGCATCCTCGCTGCTCCGTGGCGCAACCGACACGTCCACGCCCCGCCCGGAGAGATGCCTCAGGTCCATCGCGGCATCGCGCGCGCCTTTTCGCGTGCCGGCGTCGGTGCCGGGAGGCAGCCAGAGAGCGAGGCCGTGCAGCC
>VYDD01000417.1:0-7514 GCA_009843625.1 Gammaproteobacteria bacterium
CTCCAGGATGGCGCGCACCTCCGCCCGGATGCGCGCCTCCGCGCGGGCGGTGCGGCGCGCTTCCAGCACCCCCGATTCCGCGAGGCTGCGGCGGTGGTCCTCGATGGCGTCCGCCAACGCGATGATCCCTTCGCCCGCGGTGGCGACCGCCGTGAGCACGGGGGGATTCCACCCGGGCACGCCGGCCTCCTCTGCGAGAGCGTCGGCACCCACACCGCCGCCACCCCGGCCGCGACCCAGCCCGACCGCATCGCGCAGCCGCCGCACGAGCGCGCGCGCCTCCGGGCGGTCCGCCTTGTTGACCACGAAGATGTCGGCCACCTCGGCAAGCCCGGCCTTCATCGCCTGCACTTCGTCGCCCGATTCGGGCGTGAGCACCACCACCACCGTATCGGCGGCTTCCGCCACCCCCAGCTCGGTCTGGCCGACCCCCACGGTCTCCAGAAGGATGCGGCCGAATCCGCTCCCCTCCATCAGGTCGATCACGTCGTGCACCGCCTCGGCCAGGCCGCCGCCCGCCCCGCGCGTCGCCATCGAACGAATGAAGACGCCCCGGTCGAGCTGGAGCGGCGCCATGCGCACACGGTCTCCCAGCAGCGCGCCCCCGGAGTAGGGCGAAGTGGGATCCACCGCCACGATCGCCACCTCCTCGCCTGCGTCGCGCCAAACCCCGGCGAGCGCCGCCGCCAGGGTCGACTTCCCCGCCCCGGGCGGACCGGTGATCCCGGTCCGGTGGGCCCGGCGGCCGTGCGCGGCCACCTCTGCCAGCAGCTCACGGAAGCCCGGGCGCCGGTCCTCCACCACCGAAATGGCCCGCGCCAGCGCCGCCCGCTCACCCGCGCCGCACCCCTCCGCGAGCGAGCGCGCCATCTCGCGCTCCGCCGTCTTCCGGCCCGCTACGGCTGCCATCGGCGCGATCCCAGCCCGCGCGCATGGCGCAACGGGTTGTCCAGCAGGTGCGCGGGGACCACCAGCACGACCAGGAACAGCACCAGCGCGGCGAGCAGTCCGGCGGCCAGCACCCAGACGTTGTCGAGCGAGATGTAGATGATGGCGGAGATGACGGCGGTGGAGGCGGCGAAGATCGACAGCAGCAGCCGTCGGCCCAGCAGCGTGAGGGAGCGCTCGATGCCCTGGATGTCGCGCGGATGTACCCGCACCCGCAGGTTCTCGCGTTCGGCCCGCACCAGCAACTCGCGCGCGGAACGCACCAGCCCGCTGGTCTCGGACCACACGTCCTTGGCGATGGCGACCGGTTCCCGGCCCGCGGTGCGCAGGATCTCGCCCCGGTGCGCACCCACCACCCTGCGGAAGACGGCGAAGGAGTCGAAGCGCGCGTCGTAGGCGGCTCCGATGCCCTCGAGCAGCACGAGCGTGCGGAACAGGTAGACGAGCTCGCGCGGGAGCATGAGGGGCCAGGTGTAGAAGGTGTCCAGCACCTCGCGCACGCTCTCCTGAACGCGCCGTCGGCCGGCCTGTCCGTCCTTGCGCGCGCCCTCCACCACCCGCACGATCTCCGCCGCCGCCTCGCGGATCTCCCCGCGGGACACCTCCGGGCCGATCATCCCCAGCCGGTACATGGCGCCGATGGCGCCGTCGATGTCCTCCCGCACCACGGCCATCGAAAGGCCGAGCAGGCTCTGGCGGGTCCAGCGCGGCACTTCGATGACGGCGCCCCAGTCGAGCACCACGAGCGATCCGTCCTCCGCCACCAGCAGGTTCCCCGGATGGGGATCGGCGTGCAGAAAGCCGTCCATCATCATCATGCGCAGGTATACCGAGGACAGCCTTTCCATGAGCAGGCTCGCCGAAGGGCGCCCCCGGCGCACGCGGTCCCCCAGGCGATCGATGCGGATGCCCTCCATGTACTGCATCACCATCACGTGCCGGGTGGTCATGTCGTCGAAGACGCGCGGCGCCCTGACGGCGCGGTCCCGGGCGAAGGCGCGCCGGAAGCGCCGGGTGTTCTCGGCTTCCACCCGCAGATCCATCTCCTCGCGCACCTTCACCGAGAATTCGCGGATCACGTTTGCCAGCGCCCGCATGTGATGGTTGGGAAACAGGACGTTCAGCCAGAAGACGATCCGGAACGCGGTATCCACGTCCAGCGCGACCCGCTGCTCCACGCGCGGACGGAGCACCTTTACCGCCACGTCTCGTCCGTCGAGCCGGGCCCGGTGCACCTGTCCCAGGCTGGCCGCGGCGATGGGTTCGCGGTCGAAGCTCTCGAAAAGATCCGGGAGCCTCCCGCCGAGCTCCTTCTCGATCACGCGCACGATCGCGTCCGGGGAAGCGGGCGGCACCTGGTCGCGGAGCGTGCCCACGGCGCTGAGATAGGGCTCGGGAAGGATGTCGGCGCGCGAGGCGAACATCTGCCCCAGCTTGGTGAAGGCAGGTCCGAGGGCGGCGATGGTCCCGACCAGGCGGGCGGCGCGTCGCTCGTGGTGTCCGGACCTTCGGCGGGCCGGCCGCCCGACCACGATCCAGCGCCGGCGGTCGCGCAGGAACGCGATCAGGAACGGCAGCAGACGAAGCAGGACCCACGCAAAACGTGCGATGCGCCTCATGGGTGAGTCGTAGCCTCTTCGTCGGGGCGTGAAAGGGACGGGATGCCGCCCGAGGCCGCGACCTCCTCCGCCACCGCGACGAAGGGACCGGCCCCGGGCGGAATCCCCGAACATGGAGACACCCGGTGCCGCAAAGCTGGCCGCAACCTGCCGGCTTCGTCTACCCCTGAGCGCGCGCGGGGATCAGGCAGCGCACTTCCGCGAAGTCATCGGGTCCCCGGATGTAACGCATATGGCATCCGATGGATCACGCGCCTCGCCGCGGGTGGACGAGCCCACGGCCACTGCTCATCTTGGTCCCGGCCCGTGCAACCACGCGGACACGGTTCGAGTCCCATGGAAGGTCCCCTTGCTCACGGAGGTTCTTCGAGACCATGAACGACAAGGCCGAATGCATCCGTTTCCGATATCCGACCCGGCTCGCGCTGCGGGGAGTCGGCGCAGCCCTTGCGCTGGTCGCCGCCGCGGCCTGTGGCAGCGAGGGCACCGAAGGAGATCGCACCGGCCTCGGTCCGGCACAGGCGGCGCTCGAACACGAGTTCGCCGTGATCCAGACCGTGCGCGAGCTGCCGGACGGTCGGGTGCTGGTGGCGGATCCGCTGGGGCAGACGCTGCTGATGGTCGATATGGAGGCCGGGACCACCGTCACCGTCGGCCAAGTGGGCGAGGGACCCGCGGAATACCGCCAGCCGGACGCGGTGTGGCCGCTGCCCGGCGACAGGTCCCTCCTGGTGGACCTCGGCAACGGGCGCCTGACCGAGATGGGCGCCGACCTGAGCTTCGGCGACACGCGGCCCTACATGCTGGGTTCGTTCCAGATGGGGGCACCGATCATGCTCGCGATTCCGCAAGGCGTGGACGCGACCGGAGGTATCTACTTCCAGGGCTTCGGGATGAGCGCGGGGGGAGAGGTGGCGGACTCCTCGCAGATTCTCCGCTACGACCTGGAGATGGAGGCGGTGGACACGCTGGCGAGCGTCAAGCTGACCGACCGCACCCGCCGCACCTCGGGCGGAGCGGGCAACCAGAACGTGTCGATCTCGCCGATTCCGCTCTCGCCCGCCGACGCGTGGGGCGTGGCGGCCGATGGACGGGTGGTGGCCGCCCGGTCGGTCCGCGGATCCGGGGAGTTCTGGGTGGAGTGGATCGCACCGGACGGCGAGGTGACCCGCGGGCCGGCCTACGCGTATTCGCCGGTGGACATCGGGAGGGCCGAGATGGAGGAGTGGCGCGACGCCCAGGCCGAGACCGGCGGCGGCATGACCATCCAGGTCACCGGCGTCAACGGCAACATGGACCTGCGCGCGGGCCGCGGCGGAGCCCCCGGCAACGACGACCTCGACAGCTACCAGTGGCCCGACAGCAAGCCGGCGTTCTTCCAACGCATCCCCGTCGACCCGACGGGCCGGGCCTGGGTGCGCCGCCATACCGCGGCGGGGGATGCCCCCGCATACGATCTCTTCGACGGCTCCGGGACGCGCACGGCGACCATCGAGCTGCCGATGGAGCGCCGCGTGGTGGCCTTCGGCGAGGGCGTGGTCTACGTAGTGCGCATGGATGAGTTCGACCTGCAGTACCTGGAGAGGTACGGGCTGCCGTAGAGGCTATTCCGTCTCGGCGATACCGGCTAGCTCCACGGGGGGCCGAAGACGCTGGGCTTAGACTAGCTAGGCTAAGCCAAGGCCACCCGCAGGATCGCCTCCCGAGCCCCTGCTCGCACGTGCCCACGCCCTCCGCTGCCGTCCCGGATCCGCTCGAAGCCATTCCTTCCCACATCGATCAACGGGATGCTTGCGTAGCCGAGTTCCTCGGCGACCAGAACCCCCAGCACAAGGATCGCGTCGGTGGAGCCGAGGACGATGGCGGCCGGCGCGACGTCGTTGCGCAGAAGCTCGAGCATGATGGCGCTGGAGGAGCTGGAGCCGATGGCGCGCTCCATTACCAGGATGCGGCCGCCGAGTGGTTCGCCGTATTGCGGATGCCTGGGGTCGGACACGCGCCCGGTCTCGGGATCCACGCCTCCCCAGAAGCTGAGGGGACGCTCGAGCACGAGCAGCCGGCCCCTGCCCTCTCCCGCGTGCACGGGCGCGCCGATCAGCTCCACAGGCTCTCGTCGCGGGTGACGCGCCCGGTTGCGGCGGAGCGCACGCAGTCTTCCAGGCTCCCGTAGACCACGTCGTAGCCGGTGGTGGCGGGGGTGTAGTGCGCGAACTTTCCCGAGTTGGTCATCAGCACGCTGCCACGGGCGGGCAGGATGGGCGCGACCACGACGCAGGTGTCGGCCACGATCTCGACGCCGGCTTCCTCGAATCGACGCAGGCGCCCGCTGGTTTGCAGCCGCTGGTACTCCGCCCTTCCGGTACAGACGTAGAAGGGAATCCTGAAGGGCTCGTGCGGAAGCAGCGCCTCGAGAAGCGAGAACTCGTCGCGGGAGAAGTGGGGGCTGCCGAGCGCGACGGCGTCGAGTTGCGCCGTGCCGGTGGTGCTGAGGGCGTCCCGCACCCGCTGAAGTTCACGCGCCCGGGGGACGAGGATGGTCTCAGGCGCCCGCCCGCCGAGCGCCGTCGCGAGGTCCGGGGCCTCCGGGGTGACGCCCTCGACGTGGAAGAGCCCGACCGCGCCGGATGACGCGGACGCCGCCCCCATCGCCTTCAACTGGTCTTCGGTCGCGGTCTCGGGCAGTCCGGTCACGACCGCAACCCGTTCGTCGACGGTGGCGCCCAGCCAAGTGCCCAGGACCGGATAGAACACGTCGCGCTCCTTGAGCGCCGGGTTGATCGCGCCGGTGCCGACCACGACGGTGGCCCGCCGGTTCTCGTCCAGGTGCAGCCCGGTGCGGGGCGCCCGGCCCGCCAGCGCGCAGCAGATGTCCATGAAGTCGCCATAACGGTTGGTGCGCGCGCCCAGCACCGAGTTGGCGAAGACCACGGCGTTGCTCTCGCCCCAGGCGACATCCTGTCCGCGCCCGGGCCGGTGTCCGGCCTGGTAGGGCGCGCAGGTCCAGGTGGGGCGGCAGCCCAGGGCCTCGTAGGCCCGCATCTGCCTGAACGCCATCTCCCGGCGATGGCCGGCGGAGCGCACCCGGCGCGGGTTGAGCAGGTCGAGCGCTCCGACGTTCAGCGTAGTGGGCACGTCGACCTTCCCGCCCAGGGAAACGAGCCGCTCGGCGAACTCGACGCCCCCGTCGCCGTGGTAGAGGCAGCCGTCGATGTGGGCGGAGGCCACGGGCACCAGCTCACGTGCGCCGAGGATGCGCGCCATCCGCACCACGATGCGCATCGCCAGCTGCGGAGCGGGGCCGCGCTCGCCGTCCAGGACCGCGCGTTCCTCGTTCGAGAGCGTCGGAGTCGATTCCGGCGTCGCCGTCACGGCATTCATCGCATCCAGCGTCGTCACTTCCGGGGGTCGTGCACTTCCCCGCCCCGGACCACGGCCCGGCAGGGGTTGGCGCCGATCCAGTAGCTCAGCTCCGAGGGATGGTCCACGTCCCAGAGCGCCAGATCCGCGCACGCGCCCGGCGATACTACGCCCACCTCCCCCTGCAGGCCCAGCACCGGCGCGGCGTGGCGCGTCATCCCGGCGAGCGCTTCCTCAGGCGTCAGGCCGAAGAGGACGCAGGCCATGTTCATCGCGAGCAAAGGCGATGTGACGGGGGACGAACCCGGGTTGAGGTCGGTCGCGACCGCGATCGGCACACCGTGACGCCGCAGCGCATCGACGGGCGGCCGATGGGACTCGCCCAGAGTGTAATACGCCCCCGGGAGGAGGACGGCGGTGGTCCCCGCGGCGGCCATTGCGCGGCACCCCGCCTCCGTCGCGTACTCCAGATGGTCGGCGGAGCGGGCGCGGTAGCGGGCGGCGAGTTCGGCCCCCCCGAAGGACGAGAGCTGGTCGGCGTGCAGGCGCACCGGGAGCCCGTGGGCCGCCGCGGCGTCGAAGACGCGTGCGCACTCCGCCGCGGTGAACGCGATTCGCTCGCAGAACGCGTCCACGGCGTGGGCGAGGCGCTCGGCGGCCGCGCGGGGGATCATCGTCCCGCACACCAGGTCGAGGTAGGCGTCGCGCCCTTCCCGGTACTCGGCCGGAAGCGCGTGTGCGGCGAGGAGGGTGCGGGATACGCGTACATCGAAGCGTTCGCTCAAGGTGCGGGCGACCCGCAGCATCCTCAGTTCGGTGTCGACATCGAGTCCGTAACCTGACTTTATCTCAACCGTGGTAGTACCATGCGCTGCAAGAGTTTCAATTCGCCATGCGGATGCCTCGCATAGCTCCTCTTCCGTCGCTGCGCGGGTCGCCGCCACGGTGGATTGGATCCCGCCTCCGGCCCGCGCGATCTCCTCGTAGGTCCTGCCCCGCAGACGCATCTCGAACTCGTCCGCGCGCGTGCCCGCAAAGACGAGGTGGGTGTGGCAGTCGATGAGCCCGGGGGTGAGCCAGCCACCTCCTCCATCCAGCGTGTGCGAGGCGCCCACGGTGACCTCGCGCGGGGCCGCGCGCTCTGCCCCGACCCAGGTGATCCGCCCAGCGGCAACCGCCACCAGGCCATCGCGCACGACGCCGTACGCCTCATCCGCGTCCGCCATTGTGGCGACGTGAACGTTGCGGATCACCAAGTCCGGCCCCGTCTGTTTCCTGTCCAGCTCCTCCTCCTGTCTGCCATTTTGGCAGAACGTCTCGGAATTGATTCCGCTTGCCCCGGTTGAAGTTACACGATTTGGCGGCCCGGGTCCCGCCATTTGACTCCCGCTAACTGGGGGAGTGGTGGACTCGCCGCGCCGCGAGCGCCTTCTTGAGCCGGTCCTCGTCGGGTCTCTGGTAACACTGGAGCACCGTCTGTGCCGTCCTCCAGCCTCCCAGTTCGCAGAGCACCTTCAGCGGCTGGTCCATGAGGTCGGAAGCGAACTTGCGCCTCAGCGAATGCCAGCCCCTGCCGCGCATGCGCTCCAG
>VYDD01000417.1:7524-7990 GCA_009843625.1 Gammaproteobacteria bacterium
CGTTTCGGCCTTTTTCCACCAGTCGCGCGCCGCCGCGTGGCTCACGCTCCCCGCGGAGTCCCTGCGCGCGGGCAACACGGGAGCGTCGCCGTTCCCGGGGTTCGCCTTCCGCGCCTCTTCCAGCACCGCGAGCGCCTCGTCGGTCACGGGTGTCCGATGCTCGAACCCTGTCTTCTCGTGCTCCGCGCGCCACCAGATGACCCCGGCTGCCGTGTCGATGTCGCACCACCTCAGGTGGCGGATTGCGCCGATTCGGTGGCCCGTCTCGTGCGCGAGCACGAGCGCCACGCGAAAGCGCCAATCAATCTGGGCGGATACTCGTAGCAGCGCCTCGTACTCCGCCTGAGAAAGAATCACCCGGGTTGGGTTCTTCTCCCTGGGCACCCTCAAGCCCTTCAGGGGGTTGGAGTCGAGGAGAAGCTCTCCCGCCTCGTTCCGCGACCGTGCGGCCCAGTAGAGGACCGCG
>VYDD01000318.1 GCA_009843625.1 Gammaproteobacteria bacterium
GACCCGGTAGGTGAAGCTGTCGGAGCCGCTGTAGTTGGCGCGGGGGGTGTAGATCACGGTGGTCCCCTCTACATTACACTAAATAACGTTCACGGTGACCAGACCGTTGGCCGGTCGCTGCTGGATGGTCACCGTGAGGTCGCTCCGGGCGTCCTCGGGGTCGCTGTCGTTGGCGAGGACGTCGATCGTGGCCGGCGTGTCCTCGTCGAAACTGGCGGCCGCGTCGTCGGCGGCCGCAGGTGGTTCGTTGACGTTCGTGATGGTCACGGTGACACCGACGGAGTCGGCGCCGCCGAAGCCGTCGGCGACGCTGACCGTGAGGGCGTAGGCGTCCTGGCCCTCGAAGTCCAGGGTGGCGCCGGGCGCGACCCTGATCTGAGCCGTGTGCTCGTCGATGACGAACTCGTCGGCGCCGCTGAGCGCGTACACGAGCCTGTCGTTCTCGGTGTCGGTGGCGCGCACCGGGCCGCCGACGGCGTGCCCGGGGCGGCTGTCCTCGGGAACCTCGATGTCGTCGACGGAGGCGGGGAGCTCGGGATCGGTGTTGGTGGCGCGGTCGTTGGTGACCGGGAACTCCGTGACCAGCTGCCGGGACTTGCCCGGGCCATGGCCATCCTCGTAGGCGACGGTCGCCCGCAGGAAGGCGCCGCGATCGTCCCCGACGGGGGTGTAGCTGCTCGAATCGGCGCTGGAGATGTCGGTCCAGCC
Source organism: Gammaproteobacteria bacterium (assembly GCA_009843625.1). GTDB lineage: Bacteria > Gemmatimonadota > Gemmatimonadetes > Longimicrobiales > Gaopeijiaceae > BD2-11. The sequence goes on from VYDD01000318.1 coordinate 709, forward strand.
GCTCGTGCGGCTGGTCGAGCGCTGCCACTTCCAGGTGGAGCTGACGACGGTGTCGGGGTCCATGAGCGTCGCCGTGATGGGACGGCTGATGACGGGGGTGCGGCGGTCGAACGTGACGGCACCGGCCTCGTCGAGGTTGGTGATGGTGACGGTCACCTCGAGAGTGCCGCTGAGGGAGCCGTCGTTGGCGTTCAGGGTGACCTCGTAGCGGGCGCCGCCATCCTCGTAGTCGGGAGGGCTGGCGAAGGTGAGCCTGCCCTTCACCTGGTCGAACTCGAAGGCGCCGCTGTTCGTTCCGCCGAGGACCACGCTGCTCCCAGCGGGTCCCCAGTTGGAGGGCGAGCCCTCGGGGTCGCGCTTCGTGTAGGTGCCGACGGTCACGACCTGGCCCGGGCTCGGGTTGACGACCTCCGTGAGCGTGACCTCGAACGGGCCGCTGATTGCCGGGCCCTCGTTCACGTTCGTGAGGGTGATGGTGACCGGGAGATGGCGGATGCTGCTCCCTTCGTCGGAGGCGCGGACCGTGACCCGGTACTCGGGAGCGTGGTTGCCGTTGGTCGCGCGGTCGTGGTCGGGGGTGTCCGTGAAGCTCAGCCGGCCGGTGTCCGCGTCGAACTCGAAGAAGCGGGCGTCGGCGCCGGCGAGGCTCAGCCAGGTGGTGGCGGTCCCCTCCGGGTCGGTGGCCGTGTAGCTGCCCACGAAGGTCGAGCCGGCTTCGGCGATGACGAAGCTCTCGGTCCCGGCAATCTCCGGGGGTTCATCGACATCCTGGACGGTCACCGAGACCTGGAGCTCGCCGGTCATGGCGGCCGGCTCGGTCGCTCTGTCGTCGGTCGCCCGGATGGTGACCTCGTAGACGCTGTCGCTGTTGGTGTCGGCGCGCGCCTCGAAGTCCGGGGCGGGGTCGAAGGTGAGGACCCCGGCATCGCTGATGGCGAAGGCGCCGGCGTCCTCCCCGGCGAGGGACCACGTGAAGGTGGTGGTCGCGCGTTCGGGGTCGGCGGCGCGGTAGGTGGCCGCAGCGGTGGCGTTCTCCCGGACGGACGGGGTCTCGCTGCCGGTGATTGCGGGCGGCTCGTCCACATCCTCGACATTGATGGTGACGCGGATGGTGTCGTCGATGGCCGTGCTCCCGGTCCCGTCGCTGGCCTTGCCGTCGTGGACGGCGACGGTGACGGAGTAGCTGGAGGTGCGCTCATGGTCGAGCGCGGCCCTGGTCTGGAGCTGCCCGGTCGTCGAGACGATGTCGAAGTTGGCGGCGCCGCTGGTGAGGGAATAGGTGCGTGTGTCGCCCTCGTCATCGCGGGCGGAGACGGGTTCGCCGATGTCGACGCCAGGGGCGGTGTTCTCGGGGATGCCACGGGTCGCCGTGGAGGCGGGGAACTCGGCGGGGCCGTTGATGTTCGCGGGGACGCCTCGCGCCACGGAAGACCACGCTCCGGCGCCCTGCGGATTCCCCGCCCGAACCTGGACCTGGTAGGTCACGCCGTTGTCCAGGCCGCTGATGAGGTAGCGGAGTTCGCCACTCCCGGTGCTCCAGGCGCCGGGGCGCGTGCTCCAGAAGGCATCGGCCTTGTCCGGGGCATCGTCGCGGATGTACCAGATGTCGTAGGTGGCGATGCCGGCGCCGAGGTACGACGGTTCGCGCCAGGAGACGGCCAGCGCCTCGTTGCGGGCCACCAGAGAGACGGAGCGGGGTTGACCCGGCTCCGGCGCGAGCGTTTCCGTGACGTCACCCTCGACCCAGGGGCCGTTACCGTCGCGGTTGACGGCGCGGACGGCGACGAGGTACTGCTTCCCGCCCTCGAGGCCGGTCACGGTGTGGGTGCGTTCGGAGAGACTGCCTACGTCAGCCACGACGGTCCAGTTGGCGTCCGACTTGTCGGGTGCGTCGTCGGCGATGTAGCGGATGTCGTAGGACGTGACGGCCGAGCTGCCGATCTCGGTGGGGGCATCCCACGTGACGGTGAGGGCACCCGCGCCGGCAACCGGGCGGTTGACCTCGACGCGGCCGGGATTGTGGCTGTGGCCGTACACCTTCAAGCGCCAGGACATGAGCCTGCCGGAGTGCCTGGTCTGGTAGTCGCCGAGCCTCAGGGTCCAGGTTCCCTCGGCGCTCTCGCCGAGGTGCTTCGCCGACCCGAAGCGGTGGGAGGCGTTGAAGCGCCCCCGGATGAGGGCCGGCACCGACAGGACGGACACAACGCCGCTCGGTGACTCGAGCTCGATGCGGAGGTCGCGGAAGTAGTCGTGGCGGAGGTCGATCTCGACCTCAACGAACTCGATGAACGACACGTAGCTGTCGAGGGAAAGCGTGAACGGGACTTCCGTGACGGTGGCGCCGTCACGATCGGGGAGGAGAATGCCCTCACGGCCGGGCGAGGTTCTCAACCGTCCCGAGCTCGCCTCACTCGTGCGCATGGTGGGGACGTTCGTCCAGCCACCGGCGAGGGCGACGGCGGCGGCGGCATCGACCATGCCGAAGCCGTACTCATGGTTGAACTCGTAGCGGTGCTTGGCTGAGCCGTACTCGGGAGCGCCCTCCTCCCAGCCGGCGTTGGCGGCGTCATTCTTGCGGGCGGAGGCGGCGAGGATGAGCTTGACGTCGCGCCAGGTGAGGTCGGCGTTGGCGGCGCGCATGAGGGCGACCACGCCGGAGACGATGGGGGCGGCGGCGGAGGTACCGCCGAAGCTGTCGCGGTAGCGATCGGGGATGTGGGTGGTCGTGATTCTCTGCAATTCCCGGCCGCTGCTGGAGGGAGCGCAGACCCAGAGGTTGGCCCCCGGCTCGGAGTAGTCGCTGCGCCTGTCATCGTAGGCAACGGCGCAGGCGGCGATGACGGCGTAGTAGTTGGCGCGGCCGTCAAGGTTGGAGTCGTTGTGGACGTCCTCGTGGCCGTTCCCGCCCGAGAGCACGTAGGCGATGCCCTTGCCGCCGTAGCCCTCGTTGACCCCGCGGGTAACCGCTCGCTCCCAGGTCGACCTGGCGCCGATCGGAAGGCCGGTCGGCACGGACCCCCAGCTGTTGTTGGAGACGGCGGTGACGGCGGCGTCTTCTCTCTTGTACATGGCGCTCGCCTCGTTCGACAACACGGAGCTGCCGGTGGCGATGAGGTTGTAGGCGAAGATGCTCGCCCGTGGCGCCACCCCCCGGACGCCGATCGTGTTGTCGCGCGCGGCGACGAGGCCGGCGACCGCCGTGCCGTGACTCTCGAGGGGGTCGTAGACACCGCCCTGGCCGGTGAAGTCGTGGTTACGGGCCGCGACGACGTTGTCGACGAGGTCGACGTGGTCGGCCTCGAGGCCGTCGTCGACGATCGCGACGTTGATGCCGGCCCCCATGTTGCCGCCTCTCCAGACGCTCTCGACGTTGATGTCTTGCCCGGCGCTGTCGTCGAACTCGTCCGTGTTGTTGAGGTGCCACTGGCAGCCGTACCAGGGGTCGCTCTGGGGCGTGGTGATGGCGGTGCAATCCTCGAGCTGGCGGTTGTAGACCGAGACGAGCGGGTCGAGGAGGTAGCGCCCGGAGGCGCCGGCGATCCGGATGTGATACGTACCAGCTTCGAGCCTTCCCCAGGCGGAGAAGCCAATCTTCCCGAGGCCCTGCTCTCTCCAGTTGGCATTGGAGATGACGTGCATGGGGATCTCGGTGTTCTGGTCGTCGAGGATTGTGGGCGTGAGCGGCTGGCGGGGCCCGAACGCGATCGCGTAGATGAAGACGTACAGGTCCTCGTCCAGGGTGAGGCTGAAGTAGTCACGGTCGCTGCTCGAGCTGATGCGCCCGGTCTCGGGGACGCGGAGTGTGAGGGGCGTGGCGGTGGCGGTGGTGCTGCCGGGCTCGGTGGCCGTGCGCACGTGCAGGGTGTAGGGGCCGACATCTGCCGCGGAGAAGCCGTCGACCCGGATGTAGTAGGTCCCGGCGGCGAGCGAGCGCCGGAGCATGAAGCCCTCTTCGTTGCCGGTGAACTCGCTGTCGTCGGCGTAGTGGAGGAAGTTCCGGTCGGCTCCGTACAGGCGCCCCTCGGTGTCGAGCACCTCGTCCTCGTCACCGTCCAGCGTGCCGTAGGCCATCACCCAGACATCCGTGCTGGCGGTCAGGACGAGCTTGAAGTAGTCGGCATCGCCGGGACGCGTAGTGGCGCCCGGATCGACTCCCCGGGGCCCGATGCGGCCGGGCGTCGCTGAGTCGAGGGTGATCTCCGTCGCCGTGTCGAAGGTGCTGCCGGGGTCGGTGAAGGTCTGGGCGTGGATGCGGTAGGAACCCGCCGCGCGGTCCTCGTAGCTGGAGACGCGGACGTAGTAGGTGCCGGCCGCCAGCGTCTCGCGGAACTCGAACCCGAGGGGGCCGTCCAGGTGGGTCCCGTCATCGGCCTCTTTGAGGACGGTGGCGCTCGAGTCCAGCAGTTCGGCGACGGTGTCGAGCAAACCCGTGGCGTAGATCCACACCTCGCCGTCGCTGGGGAGCGCGATCTCGAAGACGTCCTCGTCGGTGTGGGTGCCGAGGCGGCCGGCGAGCGACGAGCCCAGCGAGAGGTCGGTGGCCGCGGCGGTCGTGCCGCCGTGGTCGGTGGTCGTGCCCGCGGAAGTGGCCGACCAGGGGCCATCGCCGTTGGCGTTGACGGCGCGCACCTGCACGTCGAACCCGACGCCGTCCTCCAGGTCCAGGATCTGGTGGGAGAGCGCGCCGCCGCCCGTCACCCACACGTCCTCGATGACGGTCCACCTGGTGTCGTCGGTCTCGTCGTCGTCGGTGGCGATGTGGCGCAGATCGTAGGCGGTGATGGGCGAGACGCCCGCGTTGGACGGCGGATTCCAGAGGACGGTGAGCGTGCCGGTCCCGGGCCCGACCGAGACGATCGTGGGGACCTCGGGGGCGCTCTGCGCCTCCAGACGGCCTGGACCCGCGACCAGGGCAAGCACGGCCACGCCCGCGAGCAGAGCCCCCCATCTCACCGCGTGGAGACGTCCGTCTGCCAGTTGGGACTGGAGATCTCGACGCCCTCAAGCACGGCGAGCCGATTGGCGAGATCGAGCGAGGGAAGCCCGGGCTTGGTCCGGATGAGGAAGGCGTTGACGGCCCAGCCCTGCCTCTCCACAGCGCTGCCGGCGATGCCGTTGTCGGAGAAGAAGCGGTCGACCCTGGACCGGTCCCAGGCATCGTCGAGGACGAGCAGCACGCCGCCGGGGAGCGTCATCAGTTCGCCCCCCATGGAGCGGAAGACGGGTTGCGTGTCGCTCGTTGCGTGCCGCGCCCGCCGCTCGACGATGCTGTGACGGCCGTCGTCGCGGGTGACGACGTCGTCGGGGGTGTTCTGCGAGCTGGGTTGAACGACGAGGCCGGATTCGAGGGTGATGCGCCGGACGCGGTCGCCGTCGTACCAGGTGTACTCCTGTTCCGCGGAGGCGCCCGATGCGCCGGATTCCTTGACGTCCCGGGTGGTCCCGGCGGCATCCGCGGGGGTCTTCTCGGGCTTCCCCGTACGGGACTCCGGCCGGCCCGTCTCCGGTCCCCGCTCGGCGCCTGCCTCACGCTCGGGCGTCGGGGTCCGCCCCGCCGGCGCGGGCTCGGCCGCGGCAGCGACGTCCGTGGGCGGCGGGGTCGCGGAGGAAGCGGATGCGACCGGCGCGGTAGCGGCGGGCCGGGTCTCGGTGGCCGTCGAGGCGGCCGCCCCGGTTGTCACCGCCGTCGGGGAGGATGCAGCGACGGGCGTGGCCGTGCCTGCATCCCCGCGGTCCGCCTGTGACCCGCCACATCCCGCGGCGGCCACGACCAGGACGGCAGCGGCGAGGGCGCTCAGCGTCCAGAGCGGCAACACACGCACCGCAGATGTGGAAGAGCTCCTCAGGGGGCAGCCCCCACCCGTCGGCTGGCGACAACGGACGTGGCCACGGGGAGACCCTCGGGGGACGTGTCTTGGCCGACGTCGAGGTCGACCTGGAGTCCGCGGGCGGTGTCGGCGTCGGTCAGCGCGGCGTCGCTGCCGTCGAGATGCGGAACCGTGACGTCTGGGTCCGCCGTGGTCGGCGTGACGGTGCTGGAGGCCACGCCGCCGGCGAACGCCGATGAGATGCGCCGCTGGCTCAGCTCACGTCCGCTGGGCGTGCCGTCGGTGCTGGAGGGGGTCCGGGCGGCGACCGGGGAGGCCGGAGCCCTCGTCGGGCCACGCCGGAGCACGCCCGCCAGCACACGCGGCCGGGGGAATCGCGCGACCCCGGTCGGCCGGCCGCCTGCGAAGTAACCCACGGAGACAAGTAGGCACCGGCCCGGCGGGACCGCCTAGGTTCGTTTGTACACAATCAGGGTGTGAGTTCGGCGCTCACTGTCGATGCCATGGACGTGGCCGTCCACGTCGGGAGCGAGGCAGTCGTCGGGCCTCGACGACGACGCCCCCGCCGCCCTCACTCGCCCCGGGCGACGAGGGGCGCTCCCGCGGCCACGCCCTCCGCGAAGAGCTCTCGGAAGGCGCTGTTCACGAACCCGGGCGCCCCGAGGATGTAGGGCACGAACTCGCCGCCCTCGAGCGCGTAGAGGGCGGTGACGCCGAGCCCCTCCGCGCAGGCCGCGAGGTCGCCCACGCCGCCGCCCTCGTAGAGCACGTGGCTCAGGCCCCGTGAGGTCTCGCCGCGGAGGCACGACTCCCACGGCCCCGCGACCGGGCGAGCGCCCGGGTCGTCCGACGCCGGCCCCTCGCTCCTCACCGTGAGCGGCGTGAGCTCGGGGACGCCCTCCGGGAAGAGCTCCCGGAAGGGGCGGTTCACGATCCCGGGCGCGCCGAGGACGTAGGGCACGAACTCGCCGCCCTCGAGCGCGTAGAGGGCGTTCACGTGGCGGCTCTCTGCGCACGACTCCAGCTCCTCGAGGCTGCCGCCCTCGTAGATGAGGAGGCTGAAGCCGACGGAGACGTCGCCGCTCAGGCAGCTCGCCGGGGGCGCGCCCCCGGCGAGTGCGACGGTGTAGACCCGCACGCGGCTGCCGTCCGGGGAGGTCACGGTGACGGTGATCTCGGCGGCTCCCGCGAGGTCGACCTGGTGGCCGTCGGCATCCCCGTCGGCATCGGGGGGAGCGATGTCGACCGTGGCCGCCTCCTGCGCCGGGGCCGCTGAGACCGTGGTCTGCGAGATGCCCTCATCCGGGACGCCCTCGTACTCGGTCCGGCCCGGCTCGAACTCCTCGAAGTCGACGCCGCTCAGCGCCAGCGAGGCAAGGCGCGCGTCCCAGGTGTCGGGCATGTTGTAGGTGTAGACCCTGCCGTCGTTCGCGTCGGCGACGTACATG